>CAYQBE010000025.1:0-47347 GCA_964415625.1 uncultured Clostridium sp. | reverse complement strand
TAGCGGAGGAATTTGCTGAAATCATCCACAATGAATTGAATCTTGATATGGAGGTGCATACGAATGAACAAGAAGAATAAAAATCAGGAGAAAATACAAGCAGCCCTCAATCGCATTGAAGAAGGTTTGGACACCATCAATACGGACGAGGACTGGCTCAAATATTTATCTTTTCAATCTCAATTTTACAACTATTCTTTCAGAAATACAATGCTTATTTACATACAAAATCCAGAAGCGAGCTTCGTTAAGGGATTTAAGGCATGGAATGAGCTTGGACGGTATGTAAAGAAAGGGGCAAAGGGGCTGGCAATTCTAGCCCCCTGCTATCGTAAAGTAGAGGATTTTAAGGAGCCTGAAAACAAATCCGAGTATCAGGATTCCGAGGGCGAGAAAGTAATCAAAAGGGTCATTTCGGGATTTAAAGTGACCTATGTGTTTGACATTGCCGATACGGACGGTTCAGACGATTTACCTGTTCTGGTAAAAGGGCTTGCTGGAAACAGTGAGCAGGAACAGGAGATTTACGAAAAGCTGAAAGCCTTTATCTCTACAGAGTATCCAGTACAGGAGGTGACGGGAACCGCTTCAAAGGGCAGTTACAATCTGGAAACAGGCGTTATTTCTGTTCGGTCGGATGTGGAGTATTTGCAGAAAATCAAGACGGCTCTCCACGAGTATGCGCACGCTATTGATTTTGCCATGCATCCAGAGAAAGATATCAGCAGGAACCGCAGGGAACTAATCGCGGAGAGCGTTGCGTATGTGGTAAGTATGCGTCTGGGGCTTGATACCAGCCGTTACAGCATCAGCTATATCAAGAGCTGGCTGAAAGACAAGGATGAATTGAAAATTGTTGCAGACACCGTACAGAAGGTTGCTGCAAAAATCATCAACAGTTTAGCAGAGTCTTCGGATTCTGCTTTTTCTGATTTAAGGGAAGAAAGTGAGGATAAGGAAAATGGGTAAGGCAGGGAAAAGAGTAGAAAATGTGAAGTTTGAGTGTGTGGATGTAATTGATATGATGGGATGCATTGTGGAAGCCCATACAGAGCATTACAAGAGCGATTTTAACATTGACAAGAAAATTCTATGGTCTGCATCCACAAAACCAAAGCGGAAGGACAGGATTTATGTGTGGATGTGCAGGAAGTCAGGAACATGGCTTTTACGAGAGCGTGATGTATTTATCCGTGATACGAGGGAAAACAATACATTCCGCTACTATCTGGAACAGACATCAGAACCAGTGATTTTGTTGATTGTTGAGGTTACAGGGTATACAGCGCATACGGTGATTGGAAATCTTTATACGGCAGATTATAAGGGATATTACGACCACGTAATGAAAGAAATGCTGCCAGTAGAGAGTATTGTTTTGACCTATGAGGGCGGCAGTAAGACATTGGAGCCAGGAACGGCATTTGACGGTTATCCAGATTGCAGATATGGGAAATTCCTTTCATTTGAATACCAGCCTCATACAGACAAAAGGTTGAGGGAAATCCTCTGGAACGAGCGGTATCGCCGTGACCATTTTAATAGCGGAGATGCAGAAGTCTATCTGGCAGGGCTGGAACATGGCAGGAAACAGGTTGTTCGGTAAAAGATTATATGGCAGGTGGGGGCAATGCTCCCGCCTATTTTCATGGAGATTAAGGAGGGTTAAAATGAACGCAAATATTTTAGTGGAGACAAAGGATTTATCGAGGGAAGAATGGCTCAAATACCGTAAACAGGGGATTGGAGGCAGTGATGTAGCTGCTATCTTGGGAATCAGTAAATGGAAGTCAGCGATTGACTTATGGCTGGATAAGACGAACCAGACGGATGATACCGCAGAAGAAAATGAAGCTATGCAGTGGGGAAACATCATGGAGCCTGTTATCCGTAACCATTTTGCAGAAGTGACAGGTAAGAAAGTAGTGGAAGTACACGCTATGTTACAGCATCCGAAATATCCATTTATGCTTGCAGATGTGGACGGAGTGACTACGGATGATAAAGGCAATCCAGCAATACTGGAAATCAAGACCGCCAGTGAATATAAGAGAGGCGATTGGGAAGATGGCGTGCCAGCGTATTACCAGACCCAGGTGCAGCACTATCTTTTTGTCACAGGTGTAAAGAAAGCCTATGTTGCGGTGCTGATTGGCGGGAATTGCTTTAAGGTTTTTGAGGTAGACGCAGATACAGAGATACGCAAGATGCTGGTTGCTGTGGAGAAAGATTTCTGGAACAAAGTACAGAAAAAGATTCGTCCTGAAATAGATGGTTCAGATGCGGCTAAGAGCCTGCTGGATAAGATTTATAAAGGCGGCAGAGAGGAAGAAATCATACTGCCAGAAGAAGCGATTGAGTATGTTGACAATTTTGTTGCGGCATCCACAGAGGAAGATAACGCAAAAGCGAAAAAGCAGGATGCAGCGAATCATATTAAAGACATTATGGGGGATTACAATTCTGCAAAATGTCTGGGGCATACCATAAGCTGGAAACCTGTCACATCAGAGAGATTTGACAGCAAGGCATTAAAGGCAGCGGAACCAGAGCTTTATGCGAAGTATGTGAAAACCAGTGTATCACGCAGATTTACATTAAAATAACAGGAGGGTTATAAGGATGAATAAGAAAATTGATTTGAGAGCGCTGCTAGAGGGTAAGATGGGAGAGATTGAGCCAGCAGAGGATACCAGAGAAGCCATAGAGGGCGCAGAAATGAGTATACCCAAGAATCTTATGTTTGATGCGGAAAGTACCGAATTTAAGCCAGAAACGAGGCTTATAGCGGCATCAGGGGCAAGGGGCTTGACGGTTGAGGAAGCAAAGACCTTTAATGATGAAATGAGCCGTTTTATTGAAACTGTCCTTGTGGCTGGCACGGATTACGGCGTGATACCGCATTGCAGTAAACCTACGTTGTTAAAGAGCGGTGCAGAGAAGATTTTGAACTACCTGGGGCTGATTGCCAGGACGGAGATTGTGAACCGTGTGGAGGATTACAATGTGGGCTTTTTCAGCTACGAGTGCAAGGTATTTCTGATTGATTACAACGGTGTTGTTAAAGGTGAAGGAATCGGCATCACCAATACCAGAGAGGGCAGGTATGCCAAGAGCAGTGGTTACGCTGTCCAGAATACGGTGCTGAAAATGGCTAAGAAACGTGCGCTTGTGGATGCTGCTTTGAATGTCGGGAACTTGTCAGCAAGGTTTACGCAGGATATGGAGGATTTGAAAGACTTGAATCCAGAACCAGATAATAAGATTGGTAAAAATCCAGAGGACTTGAACCCGAAGACCGCAAAGCCAGCAGTAAAAGAGAAGCCAGCGACCAAGAAGCAGCTCGCCCTTTTGGAAAAGCTGATGAAGGAAAGCAATTCATCCGAGAATGCGCTGAACAGGTATACAATGACGAATTGGGGCGTTGAGGATTACAGGAAGGTGACGGGCGTACAGGCATCCGTCCTGATTGAGAAGTTCCAGGAAGCGGCAAAGAAGCAGCAGGAATAAACATATTTGATAGTCAAGATATCCATAGCTGGCATCCCTCTTCCGAAAAGAAAGTAATATAGTTGCACCTACTATTTTAGATGATATTTGATTGGGATTGTCTATACTGGCGTAAGACTTTTGCTAGACAACCACCAGAAGGAAGAACTTGCTTTTCTATATCATAATTAAAGTGATTTCTTCGTAAAGTGCAATTTCAGGTTACATTTTGTGAATCTGGGGGTGTATATGATAATTTATAAGAAATGTTGGTGTGCAGAAAGAAATGTTTTAATTGTCTATCCTGATGTATTAAAGAAAGGGAGTGCTTTTATGGATAAGAATAATTGTAATCAGATAATAGCGGAGAACTTGAAGGATATCCGTATTGGTAAGGGATGGTCGCAGTCATTTGTTGCTAGTCAGTTAGGGATTGCACAGCGCACCATTTCAAGAGCGGAGTGTGGGGTGAGAGTATCACAGCGCACTTTAAAACTGTTATGTGGATTTTACCAAGTGCCGATTGTTGCCCTGTATAATGAGGCTATGCAGGAGCCTCAAAAAAGTGTCCAAGTCGTGCCTGATGATGTAGCGATTGCCCTGTTGACCCGAAATTCTTTTATCCACGATTTGGAGCGGGAGGTAGTCTTACGGTACACGGCAAATATCCAAAAAGAATCCTTGATGATGCGGGAAGATATTGAACGGATTCTGCCAGAGGTGTTGTCGGTAAAGAAATCATACTCATTAATGGATGTTATATCTGCCTGTATGCTCGTGAATCAAAAGACGGTAAGCAGGGTTCGTGATATGGCAACAGCATAAGTATTATGGGGGTACAGATTTATTTGTCTGTACCCTCACTATTTTTAACCATAAAATTTTGGAAGCCTTTGCTGAAATCAGATTTTATTGTATCTTCATGTGTTTTAAATAGATTGAGTTCTTTTTCATGCGTGGCAAATGCAAGGTCAAGGTGTGGCAGGACAGTATTTTCTAAAAACTGGTTAAAGAAGCGGTCAAGGGCGTACTCACGCTGCCCTATATTATCTTCCTTCAAATAATCAGGAAGCGGGGCTTTCCTTATCTTAGATATCTCAAATAAAGAATTAAAAATAATATCGAGCAAATTAGAAAAACTTTCTGGATTGGATAACAGTAGTCGCAGGATTGTGATTCGGTCACGATTGGCGCAGGCGGGGTTGCTCCATTCATCTGTCAGAGATTTCTTTAGATTGTCCCAGAAATCGTCATTTAGCTTTCCCAGAATGGGGTCTTTGCCAAGAGTATTATATATAACTCTTTTGGCTTGTGTTTCGCCCATCAGATAGTCATAGGTACATCCAAAAGCATCATGGTAAGCCTTTAATGTCGAGGCGTTACAGCTGGGGACGCTGTCAGAATCAAGTTTCATGGATTCCATTTTTGAGACTTCCCCTTTACTTAGTCCTGTTTTCTTAACGATATCGTCAACGGTCAAAGAAGGGGTATCCGTAAGGTCGTCAGTGTCAGCATAGCGGAATTGCTTGAAACGGTTAATGTTCTCTTTAAAATACGTCGCTTTTTTCTTTCTTGGCATAACATGTCTCCTTTGTTCACGAATGTGGTATAAAATTTAAAAATAAATAAATTATAACTGTTTTATTTATTTTAATGAACAGATAAATCATATCAGGTATAGTGTTTTTTGTAAAGAAGAGTTCTTATTAAAAATTTAGAAAAGAAAGGAGTCGGCTATTATGGCAAACGAAGAAATTAAAAATTTAATAAGACAGCACCGCTTATTTCGTTATGAAGTAGCGGAGGCAATGGGAATTTCAGAAGGGTACCTGTCCACCTTGTTAAGAAAGCCATTAACGGAAGAGATGGAAGCAAAGGTAAAAGATGCAATCAACAAAATCATTGAACAGTAGGAGGGTTTAGTTATGAGTAACAAAAAAGTATTATATCATTACACATCAAGAATTCAGGCAGAATTGATTATGAAAAAAGGCTATCTGAAATTGACGCCGAGCAACTTAATCAAACCGACAGACCTTAAATTGATAAGTGATGAAGATGGTGTCTTTTCGTGGGTAAGTGAGATTTCAGACGCTGTTAAGCCCGTAGTATGGCTGACCGATTCTAAAGACCCGTCAGTACATGGTTTAGATAAATTGAAGGAAGATGTCAGGATTACAGTATCAATGAAAGATTCCTATAAGTGGTGGGTAACATGGGCTGAACGAAACCGAATGAACAAGAAATGGTTTAGAGACCTTACAAAGGGGCTGAAATACGGCAGTTGGTATGTATCAGAAGAAATAATCTCGTTAGAAGATGTACTGCTGATTGAGGACTTGAAGACAGGCGAAATTATTCTTGATAACCGTCAGACAGATGTTATATCGGCATAAATGTAAACACTGGCTGTAGATGCCTGGGTTATAAACTATAGCAGGGTGTAAGGATAGAAAAAAGTGCCGCTGCATTTTGTAAGCAGTAAGACAAAGCAATGATTGTCGGTGGGTCTGCTGCTACCATATCTAACCAATATCCTTTAATGGTAGCACAGATAGGCAGGAAAGTAAGAAAGTGATTATGGCAATTTTGATTTCCAGTAACTTTCCTGCCAAGTATTTTTTAATGTAGTGGCAGGGTTGTCTGTATAGTTAAGGATATAGTTGGTGGAGGGGTTCGTATTTAATAAAGGAAATATATTTCAATATCTGGTAATACCAGTATTCATAAGGCTTTCAGGCTATGGTGGACATCCATGTTTTATAGAATAGTGGACATTTTAATTTCCAGTGCAGGAGAAGGAGGATTATCTGATAGTGGACAAATTGCATAGCTGTATCAGGCGGTCGAAAATGAGAGATAGTGGACAAAATAGAAAGGGGGCGATAAGGTGTGTCATTATGTTTACAGTGCCATACGCTGGAGCTTACTCATACGGTTAAACAAGATGAAGTATACGAACTTTGCAGGATTTATAACGTGCCATATTCCAGTGACATTCATATCCTGTCACCGAACATAGCTGGTATTAACGCAATAGAAATAAAAAGGAAACCAGTTATGAAAGCTGGCGTTCGGGTTCGCTTTACTCATGATATGACAATACGGGTTAATGTAAGCAGGCTGCTCAACAGGAGCAATGTTTCAATGGCAACTCTTAAAAAGGCAGATGCAAAAGCCATGATTGACAGGCTTGACAGTATACTAAGCAAAAAGTTTCATCTCTCCGTGCAGAACAGTAATTCCGCAGATTGGATGTTGGGTAGGCTGGATTGCGGGATTGACCTGCACATTGGGATAGACGAGCCAGAGGTCTTGAGGACATATATGAGGCTGTTACATAAGGGATTCTCAAAGAGTTGCAAATTCGAATATACGCCGTATAAAGGTTATGACAAACCAGAGGTAAAGTCAGAATCCATCACCCTTAATAATACGTCTGCAACTTACAATATCTACTACAAAGTTGGGGAGTGGTTGAAAAAGCATCCAGCCGCACTTCAAACGGAGATAGACGAGATAAGGGATGTCATAAGGATTGAGAAGCAGTTAAAAGGTAGCAGAGCGTTAAAGCAGCTTACGACAGATAAGAAGAGACTGTCTGTCCTTCTGGATGAAAATTGTACGTTTGCGCTTATGGGTAAAATCATTGTAGAGATAAAAGAACTTTTCGGTTCAGGAGACCATGTTACCTATGAAGAAGCCATGCGTATTATAGAGGGAAGTTCCTATAAGGAGAAAGAGAAGCGGAGACTGGAATCATTGTATGCCAGTATAGATACTTTTGGGTATTCTGGAACAATGGAAATATTGATAAACCAATATGGCTTGAATGAAGCTGACTGTAAAAAGATGATGAACCAGTGCAGAAAGCAAGTAGAAGCCCTGGGGATATCCATAGTGGGATTGTCTTTGGAGGACGCAGAAATGATAGGACAGGAAAAGCTGGAAAGTATTGCTGATATCCTACAGAAAAAATGGGATGCGGGTAATGTCAGGAAGTCTAAAGGGGCGTTCGGGGGTATGAAATATGATGCGGCGCATGGGCGGTGGAAAATTAATTTTACATACCATGACGCAACAGGGGCATCACACAGGACAACGGTTGCGGGCAAAAAAGGAGAATCGAGGGAAACCGTAGAAATGAAAGTGTTGGGATTTATACGGGATAATCTGAATAAGAATCTTAAAGCTACCACAGGGAGACAACAGGAACAGATACATTGTCTGGAACTTGCCGAGGATGAAATAAAGAAATTTAGGACTACAGTAGTAAGAAAAGAAATGTTATCGACTTTAGATGATTGTCTCTGGCAGATTGAGAACCGTATGAAAAAAATTAGGAGGGATTGATTATGAGAGATGATACTACAAAGATATGTAATAAGGCTGGTAATGAAACAATTTATGATGGGTTGAGTACAGAAAATCATATTGATGCGGATATACAGGTTGCATATCTTAATATGTTGCATGAGCAGGGAATATTATCAGATAATCTCCATTCAACTGCTTTATGTATGGTAATAGAGGGGGCGAGACGATGAATGAAAAAAGAGCGGTAATCTATCATTTTACAAAAGGTAGCGCAAACAGACCTATTATCTATCTTAAGGAACTTGAACGTATTAAACAGTTTGCAGCTATAGTTGGTTATCCAGATGCAGAAGTGTATCTGGATAAATCTCTTAGAAAGAAAGAACAGGTACAATTACAGAAGTTGTTATTTGAAATGACTGATTATCAGGCTCTTATCATGAAAGATTTTTACCACTTAAGAAAAAATACAGGGGCATTTATGAATGACCTGATAGCACTTGGTAATCGTGGTGTGAATGTTTATAGTTTAGAAGACGGAAATTTTAAGCTAGAACAGGCACCGTTTGAACAATCATTACGAGTTGCGATTTATTATTGTGGTCTGGAAATTGTGGGGCGTTCCATTGAGCTGCAATTTCAGATTATGGAATATTTTATACAAGTCAATACAAGGTGGAGGTTAATAGATAAATACGCCGATACTTCGGGAAATAAGGTAGACGGGAACCAATTACAGTTGCAGGAACTTATCAAGAATCGTGATAAATATGACATTATTCTGGTTCAATCTTTTAATGATATTCATTGGAGGACTGCTAAATTTTGTAAAGTTAGGCATCAGATACAAAAGGATATATATAGTATGCATGAGGAAATGTATTTAAAGTACGAGGGAGGTAGAATATGAAGAATAAACCTATTACAGAAACGTATCTTTGTGTGGAATATGCCCGTGTAAGCACGAGTAACGAAGGTCAAAAAGAAAGCTGCGCGAATCAAATTAAGCTGTGTGATGCTTATGTTAAGGAACATCCTGAATTACGGGTTGTGGAACGTTATGTTGATGATGCTTTAACTGGTGGTAATGATAATCGACCAGAATATCAGCGATTATTGTCAAGAATACGACAGAGGGATATAAGATACATTCTTGCAAAAAGTACAAACCGATTGTGTCGTTCTACAGAGGTTGATGGGCAACTTCAAAAGATATGCAGAGAAAATGATGTTATGATTATTTTTGTTGACGGGGGGCAGATATTTAACCCGTTCGATGGTGATGCCGTTACAATGCATTCAATTCAGATGATATTTGACCAGCAGTATATTTACAATCAATCTAAAAATGGTAGAATTGCACACAAACAAAAGTGTGAGAAGAAAATATTAAATGCCAATGATGTTAGATATGGGTATGAGTGGGACTATAAAAATCATTGCATGATTATTAATGAAGAGCAGGCAGTTGTGGTTAGAAAAATGTTTGAATGGTATGTCTTTGGCGGTCTTGGAGTGACTGAAATAGCACGTAGATTGGCAGAACAAGGCGTTTATGGGGAGAGAAGTGGAAAAATTCTGACGGCTAATACGGTATCAAGGCGACTTGCAGATTCTTCATACAAAGGAACTTTCTATTTGAATACACGAGGTTCAAAATTAAATATAGGTGTTGGTGCTAAGAAGATTCGTTTCAAACGACCGAAAGAAGAGTGGGTTGCTGTTCCTGGCCCTGCTATTATATCAGAAGAGTTGTACGACCTTGCACAGCGTATTAGAGAAGAGCGTTGTCATGTTTATGATAAACCCAGTAAGGAATCATCACAGGCGCGATTTAGGGGAACTCACTTATTTTCGAGTAAAGTGTTTTGTGGAGATTGCGGCTCACAATATCATTTTACATATGCTAATAGAGCGAAGACCATAGGAGTGTATAAGGATTTCTTTGCAAAAAAGATAAAGCCATTAGATGCGGTGTGTAATAATAAAAAATATAATAAAGTCAGAGAAGATACGTTAAAAAGTCTTTGTATTTATTCAATCAATGAGTTTCTTAAAAATCATGATGAATGTATTGATAATATTGTAAAGATTATCCGAGAAGCAAGTAGGGAAATGATGAATGATGATACCCAAATAAAAGTCTACCAAAAGAAGCTGCGAAAGATAGATAAAGAACTTCAAAAGAATTTAGAGGCATGGAGGGATGTTCCTGACCCAGATATGAAAGATGATTTTTTGAAGATGTATCAGGCGAATAAGGCTGAAAAGATAGATATTGAACAAAAGATTACAAGTTTAGAGCAGCAGCAAGTTTCGGTAGAAGAATTTGAAAAGGATATACAGCGAATAAAAGATAAAGTAGAGGATATGAAGCAAATACACGAGATTAACCGAACTGTAGTAGAAAATTTTATTGATAAAATCATTATAAATAAGGATGGAAGAATCAGTATTATTTTGAAATTTGATACTGTTTATGAAGCCTTGTATGAAACGAAAGTGATTTCATATATTGATTTTGTCGGTAATAATCCAGTTCTGCAAGATATCAAGATTGAAGGATTCAGGTATGTTACGGATATTCGACAGTTAGAAAAATTAAATACGTCTATGTCGGGAAGTTGTTCCAACAGGACACCCGTTATGCGAAGGAGGCGTATCTTGTAAAAGCAATGGATAAGGCCGGGGAAGGCTGTTCCCTGCCGGAGCTGATGAATATGGACGTCAGTACGGCGCTGGAGGCCTGCCGGGATTGGAAGACCGTACACCAGAGGCTGCAGGTGCTGGAAAACCTGGGGCTTGGGTATCTGACGCTTGGCGAGGAAACGCCCGGCCTTTCCGGGGGCGAAGCACAGCGTCTGAAGCTGGCAGGCGAAATGGGAAAGGCGCAGTCGGATTCCGTCTTTGTGTTCGATGAGCCGACGATCGGGCTTCATCCGCTGGATGTCCGGACGCTGCTCAGCGTATTCCGGACATTGATTGAAAACGGGGCGACGGTCATTGTGATCGAGCATGATCTGGACGTCATCCGCAATGCCGACTATATCATCGATATGGGGCCGGGCGGCGGTGAGGCCGGCGGCCGCATCGTCGGTGTTGGAACGCCGGAGGAAATCAGACAAAATCCGGACAGCATTACGGGAAGATACCTGACGAGACGGTTGTAATGCTTTTCCGCAAAATAACCGAACAGCCGGGGAAGCATAAAATTTGAGATTATGAGTAAAATCAGGAAAGAAGAGGTGTGTACAATGAAAGAAATCAAAGCAGGAAAAGGCGGCAGCCGCTATGTCCCTTATGGGGAGCGTACCGGAAACGAAAGTATTGTTTACTTCACCCGTGACCTGTCACCGGAAGGCATGGCGAAGGTCTATGAAAAGGTCAGGGAGCATGTGTGCAGCAAGGTGGCAATCAAGCTCCACACAGGCGAACTCCATGGCTCGAACATCATCCCGCCTGAGTGGGTCAAAACAGATGAGAAACTTTATATCGGAGAGAATATTGATATTTGGGCAAATCATTAGGCAGGTTTTGAAGCTGTTTAAGTAGGGGGCTGGCAGACTTTTCTTGACAACCCCATCAGTAGAATGAAGAACGTATATCGGGGCGGGGCATCCCTGCCCTTGCTCCTGAAATCCTCAGACAACAGCTTCAATCAATACTTTGTCGCCCAGCATCACTTTTCTGACTCCAACCTGCTTTTTCTTATTGAAATTAAAACTCACCATATATCCGCGCTTCAGATGATAGGATTCCAGATAATCTGCCAGCTGCTCTTCGCCGCGTTCATTATATTCATTTCCGTGCCAAATTTTGAGTTCTACAATTTCCTGCCTGCCGCGAAAATCAATGATCAGATCCGTGCGCCGTTTTGTCCTTGTCCGCGCCTCAATATAATAATTCCCAGTCCCGTTGATGATTGGCTTCACGTAAAGCAGGAAAAGACACCGGCCGTTGTCCTCCAGAAACTTTTCGTTATGCTCCGCAAAAAGTTCCGTGTAATGACTGACAAATTTCTGGATTATCAAATCCATATCCAGCTGTCCATTTACAATAAACTGGTTCTTCTCATCCGCCGCAATCTGTGAGAGCTCCATATGGCGGGCGCTTTCCGCGAGAAACCCATTGTAAAGCCTCGTCTCAAAAATACGGTTGGAGACAGCAGCGGTTCCATGATCCAAAGTGATAAAGCCAAAGGTTACTGCCATCCGGATTCCGATATCTCCGGGTACATATTCAATCATTTTTCCTTTTAGCAGCAGATCCTTCAACATCTGTTTTAATTCAGGATACTCGATCAGTTTATTGTCAAGAGATTCAAACAATGTGTTTTCTTCCGTCAGAAGAATCCGGACTGCGGCAAGGAAGCCTTCTTTCGTCCAGGCAGCCTTTTTATCTGGAAACGCCTGGCTCCCGGCAATCTTTTCATCGATCAGCTTACAGAGTCTTGATACCAGGAAAGGATATCCGGATGTATAATCATAAAGCAGTCCCGACATTTCGCGAACCGCCATCCCCGTATGATAGTCCGCCTCGTAATCCTCCAACATTCCGGCAATTCCCTCTTCCTGTAAACTCATATCCAAATCAAAATCTGCAGCAATGTTCCACGGGCTATTCGTCTTATGCGCATCCTCTGTTCTGATTTTTGCCTTTAAGCTTTTGATATCATAAACACTGGCAAGAATTACGGAATGGAAAGTCGGTATCTCGTCACGATCAATATAGTTCACTCTCAATAATGCCAGAAAATCCAGGAAAACCTGATTATTACTTGCATTATCAACCTCATCGATCATAAGGACAACTTTCTTTTCCGATACCCGGCACCATTGATTCAGACAGCCAAATAAAAGAGCCAGACCGGCATTTTTTATAGTTCCATCTGCAAATGCTTTCAGTTCGGCCTTTATTTCCTGCGGAACCTCCGGCTTCCGGTCAGCCACTGCAACGATTTCACGTGCAAATGCCATCACAAATGATACTTCATCCCGAAAATCAGAGGAACTTAACCTTTGAAAATCCAGACTCATCACCACATATTCTTTTGACAGAAATTTCGCCAAGGCTTTCAAGGTTGTCGTCTTTCCATATTGTCTTGCCCGGTTCATCGTAAAATAATCGCCCCGGTCAATATATGCCTTAATTTTCAGAAGAAGTCCGTTGATATCTACCATATAATGAAGATTTGGCTTACAGTCCGCGCTGATATTAAATATTCTGCTCATCACATATTCTCCATATGAATCATGTATTCCTATTCGTCCGAGTTTAATAGCCCTATTTTAACACAGATTCTTCTGGCGGACAATTAGGAGTTGTAGGAAAAATTTTTCTGCAACTCCTTAGTATTTGGATCACCTGCCGACAGTTTCCGGGATCGGCTCAAATTCATTCAGATCTTCGTCTGTAATGCCCAAAGTAAACCCTCCGCCCTCCGCTTAGCCATGATCTGGTCAGACCAAAAAAGAGAAACACATTTTTTCCAGTTTACCTCCCCCATACTCTGTGCTATAATCAACACAAGAGATTCAACCGTAAACAATCATTTTACAGCATCCCGGCCGTTCTGGTCGGAGCAGAGAGGAAGGGTATATGGCGAAACAAAAGTTAAGACCGAAGATCGTAAAGTTATGTAAGGTAGTCGGCGGCCTGACCGGCGTGGTCAATAAGATCGACGAGAACGCGCCGGAGTATTACGCGCTGGCCTCCATCCTGACGGATGAGGAAGCGGACGTGGCGATCGCCGCCGGTCTGCGTAAGGAGCGTTCCCTGGATTACCTGGTGAAAAAGACAGGCATGCCGGAAAAGAAGGTCAAAGAGCTGGCGGACCACCTGGCATGGATCGGCGTGTTCCGCGTGACGACCAATCCGGAGACAAAGCAGGATCAGTATTTCATGCAGATCTTTGCCCCCGGCATTATGGAAATGCTGGTCAACAATCAGGAGCTTTTAAAGACCCATCCGGAGGTGGGAAAGGCATTCGAGGAATACACCCGGATCCGGATGGCTGCCATGTCTCCCATGATGCCCAACGGCTATGGGCTGATGCGTGTCGTCCCTGTGGAAAGCGCGATCCAGGACATCCCGAAGGCGCACGATTATGACAAGCTGAGCTATTACATTAACAAATACGAAAAGTTTTCCGTATCCCCGTGCTCCTGCCGGGCGTCCAGGCGCACCCTGAACGACGGCTGCGGGCATCTGGAGGAGGACATGTGCATCCAGATGGGAAAGGGCGCGGAGCACTATATCCGGACCGGACGGGCACGGGAGATTTCCCGGGATGAGGTGTATGAGATCCTGAAACGGGCGGAGGACAACGGGCTGATGCATGATATGCCGAATATTGAGGAGGCCGGGGAGAGCGCGGCCATCTGCAACTGCTGCGCCTGCTCCTGCTTTGGGCTGCGGATCGGCCTGATGTACGGCGCAAGGGACATGATCCGTTCCAACTACGTGGCAAAGATCGACGAGGCGAAGTGCGTGGCCTGCGGCCAGTGCGTGGAAAATTGTCCGGGCAACGCGCTGAAGCTGGGCCAGAAGCTGTGTGCCTCCAAGCCCATCGTCCCGCCGGAATACCGGAAGATGCGGGACAGTGTGTGGACGAAAAAGGACTGGAACCCGGATTACCGTGAGAACCGGGAGGACGTGGTTGAGACCGGGACTGCACCCTGCAAGACCGCCTGTCCGGCGCATATCGCGGTGCAGGGATATCTGCGGCTGGCGTCAGAGGGAAGATACCAGGACGCGCTGGCGCTCATCAAGAAGGAAAATCCGTTCCCGGCAGTCTGCGGACGGATCTGCAACCATCGCTGTGAGGACGAGTGTACGAGAGGAAATGTGGACGAGGCGGTAGCCATCGATGAGGTGAAGCGGTTTATCGCGGATCACGACCTGAAGGCGGAGACACGCTATATCCCGCCCATGGTGAACCAGATCGGAAAGCCCTATCCCCAGAAGATCGCGGTCATCGGGGCAGGTCCTGCGGGGATGAGCTGTGCCTTTTATCTGGCGGAAAAAGGCTATTCCCCGGTAGTATTTGACAAGGCAGAGCGTCCCGGCGGCATGCTGATGAACGGGATTCCGTCCTTCCGCCTGGAAAAGGACGTGGTGGAAGCAGAGATCGAGATCCTGAAGGAAATGGGCGTGGAATTTCGCTGCGGCGTGGAGGTCGGGAAGGATGTCACCATCAGCGGCCTCCGGGAAGAGGGATTCCAGGGCTTTTACCTTGCCATCGGCGCCCAGGGCGGACGGAAGATCCATGTGCCCGGAGAGGATGCCCGGGGCGTGGTGTCCGGTATCCAGTTTATCAAGGAAGTGAACCTGGGAAGCGAGACGAAGCTGTACGGAAAGACGGTGGTCGTGGGCGGAGGAAATGTAGCGGTGGACGTGGCAAGGACGGCTCTCCGTGTCGGTTCCGGGAATGTGGAGATGTACTGTCTGGAATCCCCCGAAGAAATGCCGGCGGCTTCCGATGAAGTGGAAGAAGCCGAAAAGGAAGGCATCACCGTGCATCATTCCTGGGGGCCTAAGGAAATCCTCGTAAAAGACGGAAAAGCGGCAGGCATCGTATTTAAGAAATGTACCGCCGTCTTTGATGAAAACCACAGATTTTCCCCAAAGTATGATGAGGAAGACACGATCACGGTGGAATGTGAAAATGTACTGCTGTCCATCGGGCAGTCCATCGAGTGGGGAGCGCTTCTGGACGGAACAAAGGTGGAGCTGAACAAAAACGGCACCGTGAAGGCAGATCCGCTGACGTATCAGACCGGGGAGCCGGATATCTTTGCCGGCGGCGATGTGTATTCCGGCCCCCAATTTGCCATTGACGCCATCGCGGCCGGGAAGGAGGCGGCGATCTCCCTTCACCGGTATGTGCAGCCGGGGCAGACCCTGACCATGGGGCGGGACCGCAGGAACTATCACGCGCTGGACAAGAGCCAGGCTCTGGTTCCCATGGACTGCTTCGATGCGGACAAGCGCCAGATTCCGGGCTACAACGCGGCAAAGGCCAGGTCCTTCGGAGATACCAGGACCACATTTACCGAAGAGCAGGTGAAAAAAGAGACTGCAAGGTGCCTGGGCTGCGGGGCGACCAAGGTGGATGAATACCTGTGCGTAGGCTGCGGATTGTGTACGACCAAGTGCGAATTTGACGCGATCCGGCTGGAGATGCGGACAGATATGAAGCCCGTTCAGGCCGGAACCTTCGAGACCATGCCTATCAAGGTGGCAGGACATGTGGTGAAGAAGGTGGGCAAGATCGCGGTGAAGAACGGGAAGAAGCTGCGGAAATAAGGAACTGTTGGGAAATAGACGAGTCAAGATACACAAGTGATTTCCATACAGTTCCTGACATCAGAAATTGTAAAAAAGGAGGATCCTCATGCACGAACTGGGACTTTGCGATGCCATGCTGAAAATGATGGATCAGATATTGGAAAAGGAAGGCTCGGCCGCCTGCCGGGTCCGCCGGGTCGTGCTGGAGATCGGTGAGCTTTCCGGTGTGGTTCCGCATTTTATGGAAGAAAGCTGGAAAGCGGTCACCGACCGGACACACTATGCCGATGCCCTGCTGGAGATCAGCACGGTTCCGGGCTATGCCGACTGCCTGGACTGCAAAGCCCACATCAGGCCCGCACAGAGCGGCTTCAAATGCCCGGAATGCGGCGGAGGGAAATTAAAGCCCGTATCCGGGATCGACATGACGGTCAAGAGCATTGAGGTGTGGGGTGAAGAAAAGGAGTAGTAGACAAAATGGAAAAATACAGGGTAATCGAGATCAAACAAAGTATCTTTGCGGATAATGACAGGCAGGCGGATCTGCTTCGGGGAAAATTGAAGGAAAAGGGTGTATTCCTGCTCAACCTGATGTCCAGCCCGGGGGCAGGAAAGACGACCACCTTAAGCCGCACGATTGAGATGCTCAAAAGTGAAATGCAGATCGGGGTCATGGAGGCGGATATCGATTCCGACGTGGACGCGGCGACCATCGAGAATTACGGCGCAAGGGTCATCCAGCTCCATACCGGGGGCATGTGCCATCTGGATGCCGGGATGACTGAACAGGGGATCGAGGAATTTGGTGTGGACGGGCTGGATCTCCTCGTCCTGGAAAATGTGGGGAACCTGGTATGTCCGGCGGAATTTGACACCGGGGCCGTAAAAAATGCCATGATCCTTTCCGTCCCGGAGGGCCATGACAAGCCCCTTAAATACCCGCTCATGTTCCAGGTGTGCGATGTGGTGCTGGTGAACAAGATCGATGTGCTGCCCTATTTTGACTTCGATCTGGAGAAATGCGTAGAATATGTACACATGCGAAATCCAAAGGCAAAGGTGATCCCCATCTGCGCGAAGACGGGAGAAGGGATGGAGATCTGGGCGGACTGGCTGCGGGGGCAGGTGGAGGACTGGAAGAAATGACGGACAGGAGTTCACGGCACATTGACAGATTTACAGGCAGGACGTGGATCCTGCCTGTATTGCGTAGGGACGATTGAAATGAAAATGTCAAAGGCTGCAGCAATGGAGCGGAGTTGGAATCACTCCGCAGTCAGGCCGAAATTTTTTAAGATGCGGTAGCTGTCGAGAAGTCCGGCCATATATGCGAGGGTAGTATGTTCCAGGTCCCTCTCATCTTTTCGGGCCAGGACAGTATCTACAAGATCCCGCTGGGATTCTGTAAAGTCGTTCCTTTGGTAACGCCTGTATGCCTGAAGGTATTCCATCTGGCTGAGCTGGTATTCCCTGTCTTCGGAGAGAAGACTGTGCAGCGTGGTGCTTTTCAGGCTGTCCATGCATAATTTCAGGGTTTCTTTTATTTCTTCCATGGTGTTATCTTCTGTAATGATGGAAATGAGCTCCTGTGCGATTTGGTCTTTTTTAAGCATTTGTTCGCTTCCTTTCTGCCGCAGGCAATTTTCATGAGATTGCTGCGCATCTGCGTGACACTGGGCAGATACACTGGTTTAAGTGTCAGTTCCAATTCCGAGGCAAACAGGCAGAAAGCATGGACTGCTTTCTATGTAGATGAGTAAAAGAGGGACAGCAGTGCTTTAGCAGGCAGCTATCCCTCTCTTTAGAAGTATCATGATGCGATTGTACTTGTAGTGGCGGAAAATAATAAGAACCAAATTTTCTGAGCAAGCACTTACCTAAAGAGTGATCAAGGGGTAAATATAACTGCTTCTGTTTGGATATATATTGACGGCCGTTCCGTCTTTTATCAACCTGTTCCCATAAGACTATTCTATCATGGGCATCTCAAAAATAAAATCGAAATCTTTCAACAAATCACTTCCTTTTTCACCAAAATTCGACAAACTGCGGCAAAGAAAAAATCAATTTCATCCGAAAAACGACAGGGCATGCTACAAAATATGCCCCTTTTTGCAGTGATGCATAAAAGAAGGCCGACCTGCAAAGGTAAGATTTTTATAGATTTTGGACACGTTATTAAATTCTCGTTTTCCCGGCAGTGTGCTATGATCATATCATCAAAAAAGAAAACCAATTCGGTTGGTTCTTGAAAGAAGGAGGAGAATGTGATGAAAAACAGAATGCGTAAGCTGGCCGCGTTATGGTTGGCGGCGTCTATGGCAGTATCGCTGGCGGCATGCGGCGGGAATGCCGGGGAACCCGTGTCAGACGGCAATGCCTCAGAGGAGGGCAGTGCCGGGGAAGACAGCTCGGGCGGAGAGGATGACGGAGAGGACAAGGTGATCACCTACTGGAATATCGGTACGGAGGGTGCGGATAAGCAGGCTCTGGAATACGCGGTAGAGGAATTTAATAAGAACACGGAATCGGGCTACACCGTGGAAAATGTTCCGACCCAGAATGACAATTATAAGGAAAAGCTGGTGGTGGCGATGAGCTCCGGCGAATGCCCGGATATGTACACAAGCTGGTCCGGCGGCCCCATGAATGAGTACATCAAGTCCGGTTTCGCGCAGCCCCTGGACGACCTGTATGAGGAATACGGCCTGAAAGACAAGTATATGGACGCGGCTCTGGCACAGGCGACCTATGACGGAAAATTATATGCGGTTCCGACCTACAATGTTTCTCTGGCCGGTGTCTTTTACAACAAGGAAATGTTTGAAAAATATAAGCTGGAGGTTCCGAAAACCGTGTCCGAACTGGAGGAGGTATGCGACACCCTGAAAGCGGAGGGCATCACTCCATTCGCACTTGCCAACGGCCCGAAATGGACAGGCTCCATGTATTTCCAGTGCCTGGCGGCAAGATACGGCGGGCTGGAGCCATTCCAATCTGCGGTATCCGGAGAGGGAACCTTTGAGGACGAGTGCTTCCAGTATGCCGGGGAAAAGATCCAGGAATGGGTAGAAAAAGGATATTTCCCGGAGGGTGTGAACTCCTTAAGCGAGGACGACGGACAGGCGAAACAGCTGATGTATCAGGAGACGGCAGGCATGCTGCTGTGCGGTTCCTGGTATACGGGAACATTTTCCTCCGACAGTCCGGAATTCTATGAGAAGATCGGCTGGTTCTCCTTCCCGGCGGTGGATGGTTCAGACGCGGATGCGTCCATCCAGATCGGAACCATCGGCGACCAGTTCGTTTCCTTTAACTGTGAAGGGGAAAAGCTGAAAGCGGCCTTTGAATGTGCGTCTTACTATTCTTCCGACGGCGCGAAGGAACTGATGGTAGAGGTTGGCAAGATCCCGCCCACAAAGGATGCCGGAGAGCTGGTGACAGACGGGGTGACGAAGCAGATCCTGGATGCGGCGACCGGCGCGTCCTCCGTGCAGCTCTGGTATGACCAGTATCTGCCGCCGGCAGTGGCACAGGTGCATCTGGATACCTGTCAGGAGCTGTTCGGCCTGACGACCACACCGGAGGAAGCAGGCGCGGCATTTGAAAAAGCAATGGAAGATTATATTGCGGAGCAATGATCGGTGAGAGGGGCTGCCCGGGCTGTAACAGCCTGCGGCAGCCCCCTTGCATACCAACGTGTGCAGAAAATCTGTACGAAGAGCGGATATTCATACGAAAAGCGGATATTCAAAAAAAGAGAGGAGGAGCTTCCCCATGAAAGAAAACAGCATTTCCCTGGTAAAGAAACGCCGGAGAGATACCAACCGCGTGGCAGCGATCTTTTTGGCTCCGGTGATCCTGCTGCTGGTCATTTATATTTTTTATCCCATCGTGGATACCTTCCGGGTGAGTACATTGAAATGGAACGGGATCTCCGCGGATCCCCAGTTTATCGGACTAAACAATTGGAAAACCCTGCTGGGCGATGAAAAATTCTGGACTGCGTTTGTGAACAACATCAAGGTCATGATCCTTTCCATTCTGATCCAGATCCCTCTGGGAGTGGCGATGGCGACCTTTGTGGAATTTGCCGGAAAAAAAGCGACGATCTTCAAGATCGTATGGTTCATCCCCATGCTGATGTCCTCGGTGGCGATCGGTTTTCTGTTTACCTATGCGCTGGCGACAAACGGGGGGATCATCAGCAGCATTTCCCAGCTTTTAGGAGGAAAAAACATCGACCTTCTGGGCAATCCCGATCTGGCGCTCTACGCGGTGATCGGAGTCATTGCCTGGCAGTTTACCCCATTTTATATGGTATACAGTGTGGCGGCCTATACCAATATCTCCGGGGATGTGTATGAGGCCTGCATCATCGACGGGGCAAATAAGAGACAGTATTTTACCCATATCGCGCTTCCTCTTCTGAAGCCGTCCATCAAGAGCGCGGCGATCCTGTCCATGGTGGGATCCCTGAAATATTTTGACCTGGTGTATGTAATGACAGGAGGCGGCCCTGGCACGGCCACAGAATTGATGGCGACCTACATGTACAAGCTGTCATTCGCCCAGTTCAATATGGGGTACGGCTCGGCAGTGGCAGGGGGGATGTTTATCCTGATCTCACTGATCTCGCTGCTGACCATGCGTATCCTGAACGGAAAAAATGAGGAATCCCAATAGTGTAAAGTATTGTATGAAAAAACGATAGGGGAATTGCCCGCATTAAAATCTGCTTCGCAGATGGCGGGCAAGTAATCACTTGCTATGCAAGTGGTTACATCCAGCAGGCAATCAATTTGCTGCGCAAATTGGTTACATAGTCCGTATGAAAAAGGAGGAGTAAATGATGGAGCAGGCATATAGAAGAAGCCGGATCAAGAGCAGGATCGCCTGGGTCATTGCCACGATATTCGCGGTATTTGCGGCAATTGTCGCCCTGATCCCGTTTGTGTTCATGGTTCTGAACTCATTCAAAGAAAAATTTGAAATGCTGACCAAGGGGGTATTTTCCCTGCCGGACCAGCTGTATCTGGAAAACTATAAGGAAGTGCTTGCGGGAGACTTCTGGAGCTACTTTATCAACAGTGTGATCGTGCTGGGAGTATCGCTGGTCCTGCTGCTTCTGATCGCGGCATTCGCGTCCTATCCGCTGGCACGGTTCCAGTTCCGGCTAAACGGCATGATCTACGCGGTGATCGTGGCGTGTATGTCCATTCCGGTACATATCACCCTGATCCCGGTATTCAAAATGTCAAAAAACCTGGGGCTGTATGACAGCATCTGGGCGCTGATCGGTCCGTATGTGGCGATGGGGATCCCGATTTCCGTATTTATCCTGACCAGCTTCATGAAGCAGATCCCGAAGGAGATCGAAGAGGCGGCGTCCATTGATGGATGCGGCAGGACCAGGATGTTTTTTTCCATCATCCTGCCCATGTCCAAGCCGGGGCTGTCCACGCTGGCGATCTACAACGGGGTGAATATGTGGAATGAATTTATTTTCGCGTATACGCTGACCCAGAGCGCCGGGAATCAGACGCTTCCGCTGGCGGTGTGGGCGTTCCAGGGGCAGTATTCCATGAATACGCCGATGATCATGTCCGTGCTGACGCTGACGGTGCTGCCGATGATCATCCTGTTTATCTTCGCGCAGGATAAGCTGATTAAGGGGATGACGGCGGGGGCTGTCAAGGGATAGAAGAGAAAAAAACGATCCATCCCCCCGGAGGGGAATCGAATGGACAAGTGGCTGGGGGAGTGTGTATAATAGGAGTAAATTTGTAAGAAGGGGTGACTGGGATGGAATGGAAGGGGCGGATGACGAGTTGGAATCTGAGGAGGAAGATCAGTTTTTTTATGACGCTTACCATTCTGCTGACTTCCATGATCACGCTGGTCGTCTCTACGGTGTCGGCGGTTTCTTCTATGACGCGGCAGTCGAAAAGTATCTCGACCGCGCAGCTGCGTACCCTGGCTTCGAATTATGCGGATACGCTGGAGCAGTACCAGAGCCTGGCGGTGGCGATGGTGATCGAGGGCAGTGTGCAGAGGTACTGTAAGAGCGGGAAGAGTGTAGGGGAGGAGTATGAGCAGGAAGCAGGAGCAGTGTATAATTATCTGCTCAATATGCTGAATGTGCGGAGCAATCTGAATTTTGCGGTGGTGAAAAAGGATGCCGGGGATAAGTATGTCTATAAAGGGAACAGCAGTATCACGGACGCACGGTTTGAGATCGCGTTCCAGAGAGATTTTCAGGAGAGTACTCCGGCAAAAAAGGGAAGTACGGTGCGGATGAGTTTTGGAAACCAGTATTTCCGGACGGGGGAATATACGCTGACGATTTATCATCCCGTTTATTCCACGTCTGCGATCCATGATGCCAGGGGGATGCTGGTACTGAACCTGAGTGACAGCCTGGCGGAACACCTCCATGAAGAGGAGGGGCAGAGGATGGATACGGAGCTTCTGCTGGTGGACTGCACAGGCAAAATCGTCTCTGTGGCGAACCGGGAGCGGAGCGGGGAGACGGTAGGATATCAGGAAAAGCTGAAGGGGAGCAGCGGAAGCTTCCAGGAGCGGGGAATGCTGGTGATCTACCAGAAGATCGGGAAATGGAACTATTATCTGGTCAATGAGATCCCGGTTTTGGAGCTGTACCGGGGCAGCATGGGCGTGATGGCGGTCCTGATCATTGTGATCATCGGGATGACGCTGCTCTCGATCACAATCCTAAGGAGAATGATCCAGTCCTTTTACGCACCCGTCAACCAGGTGGTCTCGGCTATGGATGACGTGGCGGAGGGGCGGCTGGGGGAACGGATCAGTCTGACAAGCATGGATGCGGACAGCCGGAAGCTGGCGGAAGGATTTAACTGTATGATGGACGAGATCGATACGCTGATCGAGCAGGTGCGGCTGGAACAGCACCAGATGGAGCAGATCCGCTTCAATGCGCTGCAGTCCCAGATCAATCCCCATTTTCTGTATAATACGCTGGAATGCATCCACTGGCAGGCTGTGGTGGACCACAATCAGGAGATTTCTACCATGGTAAAGGCGCTGGCCCAGTATTACCGGCTGTGTCTGAGCCGGGGAAAGGAGATCATACCGCTGAAGCAGGAGCTGGAGCATATCCGTTCCTATCTGATCATCCAGAATATGCGGTATGACCATATCGTGGAGCTGGTCGATCTGGTATCTGAAGAATATTATGAGCTGCCGGTTCCGAAGATGACGCTGCAGCCTTTGGTGGAAAATGCGATCTATCATGGGATCCGCATCAAGGAAGGCGGGAGAGGCTCGGTGGTGATCGACATCCGGAAAGAAGAAAGCTGCGTCTGTCTGAGGGTCAGCGACAGCGGAAAAGGGATGAGCCGGGAAAAGATCGAAGAAATGAACCGGTCGATTTCCCAATTTGATGAGAACTTTGGGTATGGAGTGCAAAATGTCAATAAGCGGATCCAACTTATTTTTGGCAAAGGATTCGGTCTGCGTTTTGTGGGAAACGAGCAGGGCGGCGTGACTGTGGAGATCTGTCTTCCCGGAAACGGAGTGCCGGATAAGGGGGTGATCTGAATGTATAAGCTGCTGATCGTAGATGATGAGAAAATGATCCGGCTGGGGATCAAAAACGGTGTGGACTGGAAGGACGCGGGGATCGAGGAGGTATTTACCGCCGCTTCGGCCCGGGAGGCGCTGGAGATCATCGAAGCGGAGCATCCGCAGATCATGCTGACGGATATCAGCATGACCGAGATGACCGGACTGGATCTGATCGAACAGATCCGCCGGGAAAAGAAAGGCCGGGAGATGCGCATCCTTGTGCTGACAGGGTATGACCGGTTTGATTATGCAAGGCAGTGCCTGCAGATGCGGGTGCAGAATTTCCTGCTCAAGCCTGTGGATGAGGAAGAACTGAAGCGCAGTGTGGAGGAGCAGGTGGCCGCATTGGAGGAACTCCGTGCCCAGAAGGAGCAGGAGAGCCGGAGACTTCGGGCGGAAGGGCTCCGGCAGCAGATGCTCCTGGAGCAGTTCATGCGGGATCTGGTCCACCAGCGGATCCAGGCGCAGACCGCAAAGGACTATCCAGAGGAGCTGCGGGCGCAGCAGGGGAAGCCGGCGGAAGTCGTGGTGCTGCTTTTGGAGCCACATATCGGGCAGGAATCCGAGGCGGAAAAGGATTTCCGGCAGCTTACGGTCAAGAATATCTGTATGGATCTGATCGATTCCCGGAGGGCCGGGATCACATTTTCGGATGATGACGGCAGGATCGTGCTCGTATTCTATACCCGGGATCCGGAGAAGAATGTGCCGGAGCGTGTGGAGGAGGTCTGCGAGATCCTGGAAAATGAATGCGGCATCCGGCCCCGCGCCGTGCTGGGCAGTGAGGCGGAGAATCTGGATTCGCTGTACATTTCCTACCATGACGCCATGTATCTGCTGGAGCAGGAGCATAAGGGATTCCAGGAAGTGGTGCGGACGTCCGGGGAGCAGAACCGGGATCAGATGATCCAGGACATTTTCCGGGAATTTAAGCAGGCCATGATCGCCAACATCGGCAACGGGGACCGGGTCATGGATCTGTACGCGAAGTTCGGCCGCGCCACTGCGTCCTATAACCTGTCCAGGCTGCAGGTGCAGAGATGGTGTGTGGAGCTTGCGTCCAATGTGTATTTTGCGTATACCATGGAAACAGGCGAGACGGCGGATCACCGGATGGAGGAGCTGATCAGGACGCTGGTCGGCGCGGAGAGAGAGGAAGCGCTGGAGGTGACTGCCATGTTCATCCGGAAGCTGGTGTTTCCGGCCGGGCAGGAGCAGCATGAGATCATCACCAGCGCAAGGCGCTATATTGACGAGCATATTGAAGAGAATCTTTCGGTGGCAAGCCTGGCAGATATGTTTTATGTGTCCCCCAATTATTTTTCCAGGCTGTTTAAGCGGGAAATGAACGAGGGCTGCAACGAATATATCGTGAAGCGGCGGATCGAGAAATCCAGATTCCTGCTGGAGACAACCACCCTGAAGGCGGGGAAGATCGCGATGCTGGTGGGATATAACGATACCAATTATTTTTCGTTGGCGTTCAAGAAGCATACCGGGATGTCGCCGACGAAATATCGGGAAAAAATGCAGAGTAAAGGGTAGGAAAAATCCATCTCATTACATATAGAAAGGAGCAATCACATATGAAAATCAAAAATCCGATTCTGTCCGGGTTTCATCCGGATCCAAGCATTGTACGCGTGGGGGATACCTATTATATTGCGTCCTCGACCTTTGAATGGTGGCCGGGGGTGCGGATCCATGAGTCAAAGGATCTGGCAAACTGGCATTTTGTGGGATATCCGCTGAATGAAAAGCGGCTTCTGGACATGACGGGAAACCTGGATTCCGGAGGGATCTGGGCGCCGGATCTGTCCTATGACCACGGAAAATTTTATCTGGTCTATACGGATGTGAAGGTCACGGACGGTTCCTTCAAGGACTGTGTCAACTATCTGACAACAGCGGAGGATATCCGCGGGCCATGGTCGGACCCGGTGACCCTGAACACGGCCGGATTTGACGCGTCGTTATTCCATGATGAGGACGGGAGAAAATATCTGGTGAACCAGTACTGGGACCCAAGGCCCTGGCATCATCCCTTTTACGGGATCATGTGTACGGAATTTTCCGAGGAAGAGGGGAGGCTCATCGGAGAGCCGTGGGTCATCTATAAGGGAACCGAGGATAAATTTACGGAGGGACCCCATCTCTATAAGCTGCACGGATACTACTATCTGTTCGTGGCACAGGGCGGGACGATGTACGCCCACCAGGAGCGGGCTGCCCGCGCGAAAACGCTCCGGGATGAATTTATCACCCAGCCCGGGGAGCCGTTTTTGACGACGCTGGACGCGCCCTGGCATCCGATTCAGAAGGCGGGCCACGGCTCCCTGGTGGAGACTCCGGATGGGGAATGGTATTTTACCCATCTGATGGGGCGGCCTCTCCATCACAGCAATGAGGCCGTCGTAGACCCCAGAGGCTGGTGCCCGCTGGGAAGGGAGACGGGAATCCAGAAGGTAGAGTGGGATGAAGACCTGTGGCCACACATTGTGGGAGGACATCAGGGGACTGTGGAGGTGGAAGGGCCGAAGGGGCTTTCGGCGCATCCATGGGAGCCGGACTGTCCGGAGAAGGATGATTTTGATACGGAAGTGCTGAACCCGCATTTCCAAAGCCTGCGCACGCCGCTGGATGAAACGGTGCTGTCCCTGAAGGACCGGCCGGGATATCTCAGGCTGTATGGACATTTTTCGCTGGCATCTACATTTACCCAGGCACATGTGGCCAGGAGATGGCAGGCGTTCTGCTTCGACGCGGAGGTGAAGCTGGAATATCACCCGAAGACGATCCAGCAGTCTGCGGGGCTGACCTGCTACTACAATACCCAGAACTGGACCTGCATCCAGATGACGTGGAATGAAACCTACGGGCGGGTGATCGACGTGCTGAGCACGGACCTGGGAAAGACATCCAGTGTCTACGAGGAAACGCCGGTTCCGGTTCCGGAGGACGCGGATGCCGTCTACTTTAAGGTGGAGGTGCGGGGCATTTCTTACCAGTATTTTTACTCCTTCGACGGAGAAGAGTGGAACGCGGTGCCGCGGAAGCTGGATTCGGCAAAGCTGTCGGATGAATACATCAAGGCAGTGTACGACGCGGCGTTTACCGGGGCGTTCGTGGGCATGATGAGTGTAGACGGGCTGGGAACAAAGATACCGGCGGATTTTGATTATTTCCGCTATCGGGAGCTGGATTGAACATGAAATGGACAAACATAGCTGCTGGGGGGATGGCGTTGCTTTTTCTGGCGGGAAGCCTTGCAGGATGCGGGGAGGGCCGGGAGAAAGACCAAAGCTGGGAAGGCAAAAGCCGACAGCCGGAGGAAATCGTGTCAGAAGAAATGGTGTTTGAAAAGATTACGGGTCATCTGGGACAGTGGCAGGAGACGCTGCCCCGGGACACCGGGAAAAACAGGATTGATCCCAATGCGGTCCGCGGGCTGTCGCTACAAAAGAACGGGGAGACAGTCTTTGCGGTTTCGTACGAACCAAGGGATTATAAGGAAAGCTTTGACTACTGGGACATTTCCGTGCCCTATGAATCACTGGTGTCGGTGGATACGGAAAGGCTGTATGAATTGTTTGATATGGTGTCCCGGCTGGAGGCAGGGGATACGGCGGCGGAGAGCTCGGAGGAAGCCGAAGGTTCCATGGACGGTTTGGATCAGATTTCGGAGGAAGCCGGGGATTCCATGGAAGGCTCGGATCAGATTTTGGAGGAAGCCGCAGGCTTTTCAGACAGCGGGAGCCGTATTTTCATTGCCTACGACGGGGAACAGGAAGCGGGCAAAATGGGAATGCCTGAGCCTACCGCGGCAAGGGAGATCCAGATCGGAAAGGAAGACGGGAGCGGGCATTATTACGCAAGATTTTCTGAGACAGGGAAGGCCTGTCTGCTGGAAAATCCTCTGGTTGACGGGGTGCTGGAAGCGGATCCGTTTTCCTTCATTTTGAAGATTCCGGCGCTGATCCAGATCGATACGGTATCGAAGGTCGAGATCTATGACGGGGAGGCGGTTCACCGGATGGAACGGGAGGAAGAGAGCTGGAGGATGGACGGAAAAGACGTCTCTCAGAGTGATTTCCAAAAGTGTTATGGAGAGCTTCTGGGAGTGCTCCTGTCAGGAGAGCTGCCAAAGGATGCACAGGCGGAGGAAACGCGGGAGGCATTGCTGGTGCTCCGGTTTTTCAGAAACAGCAAAAGCGCGCCGGACATGGAGATCCGGTATGAGGATTACGATGGGACGTCTGCATGCGTCTGCGTGAACGGGAAGCGATGGTTTCTGGCGGAAAAGGAAGAGGTTGAGAACGTGCGGGAGATGGTGGGGGAGGTATTCCGGTAAGGAATCCCTTCCCCCAACAATACTGGCGCGATCTGCTGGATCATGCAGTCAACCAGATCCTGCTCCAGCAAGGGGCACAGAATCTATTTCCGCCGATGATCCAGACTTTTTGTTCTGGTCAAGCGGCAGCGATAAATACCATTGAAACATCCGCCTAAAATTGCTATACTAATCAGAAGGATTGAAGATCGGGATTTGCAGTAAAAGTATCAGCAGATACAGCTTCCCGGCTTCAAAATCAGTAGAGAAAGGAATGTGAAGCAATGAAATTAGGCGTATTTAATCCGGTATTGAAAAACAAACCCTTCGAGGAGGCCTGCGCTTACCTGGAGGGCCTGGGCGTGCAGATGATGGAGATCGGGTGCGGGGGCTTCCCGGGCAAGGAGCACTGCGACCCGAAGGTGCTTCTTGGCGACGACGAAAAGCGGAAGGAATTTCTGGACGTGCTGGCCCGCCATCACCTGGAGATCAGCGGCCTGAGCTGCCACGGCAACCCGATCCATCCGGATCCGGAGAAGGCAAAACAATTCGATGATGACCTGACTGACGCGATCCTGCTCTGTGAAAAGCTGGGCGTATCGATCCTGAATACATTTTCCGGATGCCCGGGGGCGGACGACGGCTCGAAGATGCCCAACTGGGTGACCTGCTCCTGGCCGGATGATTTCGGCGAGATCCTTGCGTGGCAGTGGGAAAAGGTTCTGATCCCATACTGGAAGCAAAAGGCGGCCTTCGCGAAGGAACACGGCGTGGACAAGATCGCATTGGAGCTGCATCCGGGCTTCTGTGTATACAATACAAGTTCGCTGCTCCGTCTCCGCCATGAGGTGGGTCCGGAGATCGGGGCGAACCTGGATCCCAGCCACCTGATCTGGCAGCAGATGGATCCGGTGGAGGTGATCCGGGTGCTGGGAGAGGAGAACGCGATTTTCCATTTCCATGCAAAGGATACCCAGATCAATCCATACAACTGCCGGATCAACGGCGTTTTGGACACCGGAAATTACCAGGATCTGAAAAAGCGCTCCTGGACCTTCCGTTCCATCGGCTATGGAAATGACCTGGGATATTGGAAAAATATCATCTCACAGCTTCGTCTCATGGGCTATGACCATGTGATCAGCATTGAGCATGAGGACGGGCTGATGAGCCAGAACGAGGGGCTGGCCAAGACGGTGGAGGCATTAAAGCAGATCATTATTTTTGACAAACCGGGAGAAATGTACTGGGCGTAGGATCAGGCATAAAGGAGAGGACAATGAGAGAAAGAAATATTATACAGGTTGAAGAGAAGGTTCCTGTGAATCTGCTGATTCCGCTGAGTATCCAGCACATGTTCGCCATGTTCGGCGCGACGGTGCTGGTGCCCTTTATTTTCGGGATCAATCCGGCCATCGTTCTGTTTATGAATGGTGTGGGAACGCTTCTCTTTATTGCGGTCACAAAGAGGAAGGCGCCGGCCTACCTTGGTTCCAGCTTCGCGTTTCTAGCGCCGGCGGGGATCGTCATCAACCAGATGGGGTATGAATATGCGCTGGGCGGCTTTGTGGTGGTCGGCTTCTGCGGCTGTATCGTAGCCTTTATCATTTATAAATTCGGTTCGGACTGGATCGACGTGGTGCTTCCGCCTGCGGCCATGGGCCCGGTGGTGGCTCTGATCGGGCTGGAGCTTGCCGGAAGCGCGGCAGGCAACGCGGGGCTTCTGGAGGAAACCATCAATATGAAGCATGTGATCGTCTTTGTGGTGACGCTGGGCGTGGCTGTGTTCGGAAATATTATGTTCAAGGGCTTCCTGTCGGTGATCCCGATCCTGATCGCGGTCATCGCGGGATATATCGCCGCTTTGTTTTGCGGGATCGTGGACTTCGGGGAGGTGGCAAAGGCGCCGTTTTTCGCGCTGCCCAATTTCCAGCTGCCGAAGTTTGATATCGGGGCGATCCTGACGATCCTTCCGGTGATCCTGGTGATCACTTCGGAGCATATCGGCCACCAGGTGGTGACCAGCAAGATCGTAGGCCGGGATCTGCTGAAAGACCCGGGGCTGCACCGTTCTCTCTTCGGGGATAATTTTTCCACCATGCTCTCCGGTATGATCGGTTCCGTTCCGACCACGACCTATGGAGAAAATATCGGCGTGATGGCAGTTACAAAGGTTTACAGCGTGCGGGTGATCGCGGGGGCGGCAGTGCTTTCCATCCTCTGCTCCGTGATCGGAAAGCTGTCCATGCTGATCCAGACGGTTCCGGGGCCGGTGATCGGAGGAATATCCTTCCTGCTGTACGGGATGATCGGCGCGTCCGGGATCCGGATCCTGGTAGATTCCCAGGTGGATTACGGGCGTTCCAGAAACCTGACCCTGACCTCCGTGATCTTTGTCACAGGCCTGTCCGGGATTTCCGTGAAGCTGGGAAATGTAGAGCTGACCGGGATGGTGCTGGCGTGTATCGTGGGGATGCTTCTGAGCCTGGCATTTTATGTGCTGGACAAGCTGAATCTGACGAATGATCAGGAATAGGATTGGGCAGATATAGATCTCAAATGCGGTGCGTAAGTAGCGGATAGGCTGTGCGGCAGGCGGGTCTGCACAGGGCGGAGGTGAAATTCAGAACCAGCATTGCTCAGGTCACGTATTTGGAAGGGGCAGAGGATCAGGATCAGGTGGAGGTTGAACTATAATAGCATCTGACCAGAGCAGGATTGCGTAGATACTGTGTTGGTATAAAAAAACGAAGGAGAACAGGAAAATGTTAATACAGATTCCCGAAACAGGTGTAATAAAAAAACAGAGGTTTGATATCGGTAAGGATGTATCCATTATATATGGCTATAACAATTGCGGAAAGACGACGCTCCTCAAGGCATTGAACGATGCTTTTCAAAGCAGGCTCATGGAACAGTTTATCCTGGGAAGGACGGGCGAATTAGCCATATATATTCCGACCAATCGAATCGTGGTCAGCCAGAACAACACGGATGATTTGCGCTTACAGGACTGTGAGGAGTTTATTCATTATCAGAGGGACAGCTATGAAGATTACAGTCTGCATTTAAAACGGCTTCGTGATCATCTGCTGACAAATCAGATGATACATGATTTTATCTGCCGGGCTATCCATAGGATATTTGAAATAGACATAAAGGAAATAAACAGCAGGTACAGTGATGGAATTGAAAATATCATCAATATTTATCTGAATATAATTTGGGCGATAACTTGGGATCTGGATATTTCCTGTTTGACAGAAGCAAAGTTTTATAAACTGGTGTCTCAAAAGCAGATTTATGTTATGATTGATGAAATTGAAATGTTCCTGCATGTAAATATCCAATCTAAATTAATCAGCAGTTTGAAAACGGACTTTGCTGCCAGCAGTTTTATATTAACAACGCATTCGCCTCTCCTTTTGACGAGATACAGGCAGTGTATGATATATAACATAAAAAACGGCAGGCTGTATGAGATCGAGACAGATGTGTATTATGAGGATTTGGATATTATATATGAGCAATTATTTGAGGTGGATGAACTTCCGGAATCTGTAAAAAAAGACATGAATTATTTGGGAAATGTAATCATGAAAGGAAAGAACATTGATGGAGAAAAAATTCATGATATTGCAGAGCAAATGAGAAAGGCATATCCAAATTTATACAGGCGGTACAATAAAATTATTACAAAAGCGCAAAGAATTGGAGAACTTCATGGTAAAAATCAAGAGAACATATACTCCGAAAAGACTGTCAGAAACGAATAAAGCGTTCAAGAACGCAATAGCGGGGATGAGTAAAGAAGAGGCATATGCTTTTTATAAAGCAAATGATAAAAAATATAAATATAATACGTCTGAAACAAAACGGCATTTTAGAAAAATGAACCATGAAAGATGTTCTTTTTGTACAATGATGATTCCTGATTTTGAATCCGCAATGTCAGTGGAACATATCAGGACCAAAAAGGATCACCCGGAGAAAATCTTTCAATGGAGCAATATGCTGTGTTCCTGCCTTACATGCAATAATAAGAGAAGCAAGCATCCACATATTCCGGAAAAGTATCTTGACCCCACAAGAATAGTTGGCATAGAAGAATATTTTGATTATGAGTCAGACGGGACAATTGTCGCTAACGAAGAGCTGAATGAGGATGAGAGAAAAAAAGCAGAGTATATGATAGAATTATACCAGTTGAACAGAAAGGACCTTGTCTGCAAAAGAAGGGAATTTCTGACGGACCTGCTGGCAGACGATGATTACTATGAAATATTGAACAAGATGGGGGAGTTAAGTCAGAACATCATATTTTTATCTGTATTTGTATATTATAAGAAGTGTAAGGCGGCTTCTTATAACAGGGATCAAAGAATATAAGGAGGTGCAGACAAACAGATGGAGAGTAAGGTGTTTATATTGGACCAGACAACGATTAAAAAGTTATTGACCATATTTAAACTTATTATTCCGGATTTTCAAAGAAACTTTGTATGGAAAAAATCGAAAAAGGAGCAGCTGCTGGCTTCCCTTTTCCGCGGCTTTCCTATCGGGGCGATTACATTGTATGAGGATAATCATGGTTATTATATCATAGATGGATTGCAGAGGATCAATACTCTGAATCAATATCTTTCGCGGCCGGGCACGATTATCAAATTTGATGATTTTTTTGAAAAGGCAGAACCGGATATCTGTGCCTTTTTACAACGTAAGCAATTATCGAATATATTTGTATCGTTGAAAAAAGACATCAAAAAATGGTATGGAAGTCTTAATGCGCTGTATGAGTTTGAAAAAGTCAGTGTTCTCTATGGTATATTAAAAAATGGGACTGCAAAATCAGAAAAGGAATTTGAAAAGCTTGAATTGGTCGAAGCACTTTTGGAGATACTAAAGTCAAAAATTGAGATTCGGTATGATGACATCGCTTTGATTATTTACAGGGGGAGCAGAGAAGATCTGCCGGAATTGTTTAAGAATATTAATACAGGAAGCGTTGCACTGTCACAGTACGAAATTTTGCAGTCTGTATGGAATGGGTATCTTTTAGACAGCGCGTATATTGAGGAAACCTGTGAAGCGTTTGGCAGGGAATTGGAGCTGATCCGAAATGATTATGAGATCGATGCAATAAAGGAAGCTGGAACTTTCGATATTTTTAAAAATATTATCGGGTTAAATCATATGATCTGCTGTAAGAACGATAGTGATCTCCTTTTTAAATACGCTGGATTGAAGAGACTTGCGGAGCCAAAGAGTGTCGGAGACGGAATCGTAAAATACTATCAAAATGACAGCCTTGCTTTTGAAATCTATTCTGCGGTTTTGTGCAATGCGCCAAATCAAATTGTAAAAGCGATAGACATGGTGTATCAGCATAATGATGTGGAGAGAATCAGCCGATTTATTGACCAGATCAATAAACTGATCATTGAAGCTATAGATCTCGCAGTTACTGAATTGAAAAGAAGAAATATAGATATGTTAGAAAGCAAGTATCATTCCCTTTATATTGTGTCTGGCATTATTTTTTCCAAATATGATATTGATGTAACAAGCCTTACTGTGGAGCAGACGGAGCTGAACCCCAAAATATATGACATGTGTATGGATATTGAACAGCATAAGAGTAATAAATGGTTTGTAGATGAAAACAGACAGGTGGGATTTTTCAAAATAAAAATCGAAGAACTGCTGGGAATGAAAATGGACAGTGTCAGTAATACCGCGCAAATCGAGAACGCATCGACAGAGGGCAGGACAGGAATATTAAAGATCCGAATTGAAGATCAAATAATAAGCGCAAACACGGTGAAAGAGTTTTACAGAAAGATATTTGAATATTTGGGAGACAGAATTGAGATAAGCGGTAAATTTCCATATGCAACTGGCAGAAAACGGTATCTTGTGAATCGTACAAAATACCATATCAATGGTGATATGTTTTTATCGCCGATTAAAGTCGGAGATTATTATATTGAGACAAATAAAAGCAGGAGCGGAGCTCTTAGAGATATATACAAGTATATGAAAGCAATTGAAATTGACGTCAGCTATATCGAGTAAATAGAAATCGAATATATGAGGAGAAAGTCTTGATATTTCAGGTGACAGGTATTGCGGTTTTATTGGTATTTTATGGATGCTATTTCATTAAAATGACGTTCCAGAGCAGAAAAGGAATCAAAACGGATCAGCTTGGAAAAGGGAAGTCCGGATCGGAAAAAAATATTGAGTTGATTGTGAAAATTTCTGCATATATTGTTCTTGTTGCGGAGATCTTTAGTATCATTATGAATCTTCATTTTTTTGCAGGGACTGTAAGAGTTTTGGGAGGATTTATTGGAATTGCAGGAGCCAGTGTTTTTGTGATTTCAGTATTGACCATGCAGGATAGCTGGAGAGCAGGAATTTCAGAAACGGATCAGACAGAATTGGTGACAAAAGGCATATATCAGTTCAGCAGGAATCCTGCTTTTTTAGGATTTGATCTTGTGTATATCGGGATTCTGCTTATGTTTTTTCATTGGATTTTATTGGCGGTTTCTGTCTTTGCGGGAGTAATGTTGCATCTGCAGATCGTATATGTGGAAGAAAGATTTTTGAAGGATGTATTTGGGGAAGAATATTTAGAGTACAAGAAAAAGGTTTGCCGATATCTTGGCAGGAAATGATGGTTTGAAGTTTCTTGAGAAAGTAAAAAGAAGATTTGCAAACTAAATAATTGACCAGGAAAGGAAAATATGGTAAACAAAAAAGTTTCTTCGATGCGGGAATGTAGAAAAAGATTACAGGGGAATGGTTGATTTTGGAACAGTCTTGTCGATGAATGCATGGTGGATATTGGCATTATAATATATATTTATTTTGTAACTGAATGTTTGTATAATTGCGTTGATAATACATAGGATGAATATGGAAGAAAAACAGAAATTACTCGATCAAATGGATCAAATTCATACAACCAAAATGGGAATTGAAAGAATAAAAAGAAACTTAAAATTGGACAATATGGATGTCGATGAGGATGTCGTTGAATATTGTAAAAAATTGATTTTATCAGAAAAATGTATGATCTATAAAGAAGGAAAAAATTGGTATTGTGAGATAGAAAATATGATTATAACTGTCAATTCTTACAGCTATACCATTATTACGGCACATGTAAAAAAATAGATTTTCTCTTAAGGTGATTTGAAATGAAAATAGACAGAATTTTGGAAATTATTATTTATCTGATGAATCATGATAATGTACCGGCAAGTTATTTGGCGGAACGTTTTCATGTATCTGTCAGAACGATACAAAGAGATATAGTCAGTATTTCTTCCATTGGAATTCCTGTTTATGCGGAAGGTGGAAAATACGGAGGATATTCCATTTTACCAACCTATAAAATTAAGAATAGTGACATCAGAGAGGATGAACATCAGATCATCATAAAGGCTCTGGAAAGTTTGGCAACTTCTTATACAAACGATACTTTAAAAGCTTTGATTGAAAAGTATAATGCAATCATACAAAAAGAAGGCGGACAAAAGGTATTCTGGGATTTTGGTGTGACAAAGGAAAATGCTCAGGTGCAGAGCATAAACAGATTTTTGGAACAAGCGATTGCGGAAAGAAAATATATTACCTTCGATTATCAAAATTCAGGCGGGGAAAAATCCAAGCCATATGTGGAGCCGCTGGCAATACATTATAAGTGGTATGCATGGTATTTGTTTGCATACTCTCCAGCAAAAAAACAGTACAGGACGTTTAAAGCCGCCCGGATACAAAATTTATGTATAAGCGACACTGTTTCTTCTATAGAACATGATAATATTGAGAAGCTTATGAAAGATTCTGAACAGGCTTATTATGAGACATGCATACATATTGAAGTACAATTTGATTATGAAAATGCATGTCTTATGTCAGAATATTTTCCAGATTGTCAGGCAGAGAAGCTTACGGAAACGACAAGCCGAATCTTCATTGATGTTCCTCCAAAAGAAAGATTATGGAAGGCATTATTGCTGAGCTTTGGCGATCAGGTAAAAGTGGTGGGACCAGAGGAATACAAAAATGAGCTGATTGAAACAGCAAAAAAATTTTTATTTAATTACGACATATAGCTGTCGCAGAAAGCCTGTATACTAAAACAAAAATATCAATCAGAAAATATGGAAGGAGTTTTAACCCATGACAAAAGAAGCATTACTTACACCAATCAATGAAAAGTACGATGAATTAAAGCAGGCTTTAAAAGGAACAGATATCAAAAAGATCCGGGAGCTGGCATTGGAGGTTCATGGCATGGTGCATCCTGCTGAGATTTCCGGGAGAATCGAAAAAACCATTGCGGATTATGTTCTGGACCATATGCTGGCGGGCAACCAGAATGTGATCGTGCCGAGAGAGGATTGTGAGGTGGATCTGCATTATGCAGGGACAAAAACGGTTCCTCTGTGCTGGCAGCTTTGGCATACATACCGTATCGAGGATCTGGTGAGCAATATTTTAATGACGAATCAGGGCCAGATTTTTAATGAGGAATGGAAGAGAAGGATCGGGGCATCCATTACAGATACAGGCAATGCGCTGGAATTTGACGAAGCGGCAGTGTTTGGAAAAGGGATTTATGCGGAAGCGCTCCGGGAGTATATGATCGAGGTGGGAAAGAATACCCGTGGTATCTTAGAAACTCTGACGTTGGAGCAGGTGCAGTCTATGGTGCCGGAAGAGTGGGTGATGAGGATCCTGGAGGAAGGCGGCGTGACTACGGACTTCCGGTCCGTGTGGTTACTGGTATTCTGGGGAAGATTAACGAGAGGCGGCATGATCTTAACACCCCTGACGGGACATCATATGATGCATCTGCCGCCTTGTCTGTATCATCTGCCGATTGTGGACTGACAGGAATGGACTTTCGGAGCCTTTAATCTCATTTTTTCAGAGCCAGACCGTCCTTGAATGCCTCGCCGACTCTTTCGGTCACTTTATAATATCCGTGTGTATACGGATCAAAAGCAATGGCGTTTACCAGGGACATGTCGATCCTGCCGTCGGTGATCACACGTTCGTCCGCGGTAACATTTACGACTTTGCCGATCACGCCGCATCCATATCCACTGCCCTGATATTCGATAAACTCACACTCTAAACAGATCGGAAATTCGTTGATGACCGGCGCGTCCACAGCTTCCGATCTGACTGCGGTGAGGCCGCTCTTCTCGAATTTATCTGCCGCCTTGTTGCCCGACTCGACACCAAAATAGTCCGCTTCAACGACATGGGCGGCATCGGCAATGCTTACTGTAAAGGCACCTCTTGCCTTGATATTTTTCACTGTTTTATGAGTTTCCGTCAGATTAAGGGCTACATTGCCGCGCTCCTGCATGGTGCCCCAGGCAGCATTCATGACATTTACACTGCCGTCTTCATTGTAGGTGGCCACCATTAAAACCGGCATTGGAAAAATTCCTTCTGTGATATTGAGCTTTTTTCTCATTATGAATACCTCATTTCTTGTATTGGATTGACAGAACCTGTGTCTGTATCTATAATTATAGAGGATAACATAAAAAACACAAGTACTGTCTTATTTGTAAGGTACTATTATAAAGGAAAGCGGTTGAAATGATCAGAAATTATATTGAACAGGCAAATTTTGAGGATACCGGATTCTGCTATACGATGTCGCTGATCGCCGGCAAGCATAAAATGGTAATCCTTTACTGCCTGATGGAATTTAAAGTTGTAAGATTCAATGAATTAAAACGTTATTTGAAAAATGTGTCCGATAAAACACTCAGCACCAATTTGAAAGCGCTGGAAGCAAACAGGCTGATCATCAGAAAAGAATATCCTCAGATTCCGCCGAAAGTGGAATATAGCTTAAGTGACAGGGGGAAATCTTTGATGAAGGTTTTGGATCAGCTGTGTGTCTGGGGGGAAAATAACAGGGAATAGCAGTCAGCCGTTTTTGAAAAACGGGGTTACAGGACGGTCAGGGAACAGCAGGAATGGGTTCTTCTTACCAACTATGTTATGGAGAAGGGAAACAGTTAGAATGGACACAGCAAAATTAAAAGAAGCCTGGAAAAAGGAAGAGGAAGCGGCGCAAATCCACGGTTGGGATTTTTCACATATCCACGGAAGATATGAAGAGGAGACGGATCTTCCGTGGGATTATGAAAAGGTGATCAGGCGGTATCTGAATGATTCCATGGAGATTTTGGATTATGATACAGGCGGCGGAGAATTTCTGCTGTCTTTAAAGCATCCGTTTCATAAAACGGCAGCAACGGAAGGATATCCGCCTAATGTGGAGCTGTGCAGAGAAACATTGCTGCCGCTGGGGATTCATTTTAAGGCATGTGAGGATCCGGCTCACATTCCATTTGAAAATGAAAGCTTTGATATGATCATAAACAGGCACGGAGATTTCAATGCGGAAGAATTGCACCGTCTGCTGAAAAAGGGCGGAATCTTTGTAACGGAGCAGGTCGGCGGAGAGAATGACAGAGATTTGGTTGAGCTTGTACTTCCAAATACAGAGAAACCATTTCCGCACCTGAATTTGAAGGAGCAGAAAAAAGTATTTGAGGACGCGGGATTTCATATTCTTGCGGAAGAGGAAGCCTACCGTCCGATCCGGTTTTATGATGTCGGGGCATTTGTGTGGTTCGCGCATATTATTGAATGGGAATTTCCTGCATTTTCAGTTGACAGATGCTTTGAGCAATTATTAAAAATGCAGAAAATGATAGAAGAAAAGGGGTGTGTTGAGGGGACGATCCATCGATTTCTGATCGCGGCGGAGAAATAGGGATGACGAAAAGAAGTGCAATTATCGTATATCAAAATATTGCACTTCTTTTTGTGTTCAGCAAAATTCATCACTTTCATTGTACATTCTCCTCACGGCGAGAATTTGTAATCCATTCAGCGATATCCTCCTCACTCATGAATCCGGCTTTTTCCGCTTCTCCCTTCATCTGCTCTTGAAGTCTCATGAGAGCATATACTGCCGAATTCACTACACGTACATTTGCACCGTCAACAATAAAAGTGACTCTATCACCCGTCTCAATGCCGAGCGCGGCACGTACATTTTTGGGTATCGTTACCTGTCCTTTTGACATAACTCTGGCGTCATTCACAAATGCTGTATCAGCCATAATAGCACCTCCAAAATAAAGTAGGAAAATAGGAATTTCCTATTTTTATTATATATTTGAATCTGGTTTTTTACAAGTGAAAAAATCAATAAACAGCAGCTTCCAAGCTCCTCTATGGAAGCTGCGGGGCGGGTTATCTGTAGCTCATAATGAACACTTTCTTAGTTAGTTCTTAATGAGCACTCCCGGGTACAAAGAGTTTCCGAGAATGCTCTAAACCAATAAGAGGTTATGATCTGATATTTTGGGGCTGATTTTGCAGGTAATTGTTGATTTATCAATATTACAAGTATAATATTACAATGAAACGAGCGATAATATATATTTTTTGACTCAAATTCCTACAAATGTAATATTTTACAGAATGTATTAATTGGAGAGATTTAAAGCAGGTTGACGGAGGCGGATATGAGGCGCGAAGGAAAAAACAGATATAAACGGAAGAGGAAAACAAGCAGGTTCATTTTGGGGAGCGTGTTGTTGGCTGTATTGCTGCTGGGTATTTTTGGATGTGCTGATACGTCCCGGAGGGAACCTGGAAACGATGAAAAAGGAAACGGGGCGGCAAAGCCCGGGAAGGAGGCCCAGGAGAAAGCAGACCCGGTGATCAAGATTGGATATGCGCTTTTTCAAGAGGCCGAGGAGGCGGGCCGTATGGACGACTTGGAAATGTTCCGCAGGATTGTAAATCAATTTGGCGACCATGGTTATGCGGCTGTTGACGGAAGGAACCAGATCGACATGGCAGAACCGGGGCAGGTCACCAGCTTCTGCGGGAAAGTGGACGCAAAAGAGGAAGGAAAGCTGACCCTTATAAAAATCAATGACCTGGAGGGGATCCTGGACGGGATTGTGAAATATGACCTGAAAACAGAAGACGGAAAGGTAGAGGTAACCACCAGTTATTACAAGTATAAGGATCAGGACATGGAAATGGTATCTACAGCCGGTTTTTATGCAGACCGGTGGAAATATACGGAGGACGGGTATCTGATGTTTTCCGGCAGCTATTTTTCCGAATCGTTTTATGTGCTCACGATGGGTGCAGCCAGCGAGTATGCCGCGTTTCGGGTGCTGCCTTTAGACGAAACATGCAGGGAGCTGAACCGGAAGTATCTCCTTCCTGTCGGTTATGGGAAGAACAACCTGTTTCTGGTGGATTGGAATGAGAATGATTTTGGGGCTTTGGATTTCTATGACCTGTATGACCTGTTTTACCCCAGGGTAAACGGCAGGCAGGTTCCGTATGTTATGAACGACAACTTAGGGGTCGGCGCGGTATACAGGATCCCGAAGGATGAATTTGAGAATGTGATTCAAAGCTATCTCAACATAGACAGCGGCATATTGCAGTCAAAAACGGTTTTCTTTCCGGAGGATGAGACGTATGAATATAAGCCGAGAGGCTTTTATGAAGTGGAACATCTGGAGTATCCATATCCGGAAGTGGTTCAGTATACAGAAAACAGCGACGGAACCATAACGCTGACAGTCAATGTGGTATTTCCCTATGCAGGCATGTCCAAAGTATATGCCCACGAGGTGGTGGTCCGCCCTTTGAAAGGCGGAGGGGTGCAGTATGTATCTAACCGGATCCTGCCGTCCGAGGAAAACCGGGAGGAAACCTGGCATAAGCCACGTTTGACTTCGGAACAGTGGGAAGAGATGTATGGAGGCATGCCCTTGAATATGAAATGATGGAAAAAGGGACTGCCGGGAAAGGCGGCCCCATTATTTTACTGCCATATATCCATCTCGGAAAGAATATGCCGCGTTATTTCTGCCGCGCTGCTGCCGGAGGCACCATCGTCCGCGGTGATATTTGCCGCAAAGAACCACGTATTGTCAGGGATTTCTCTTTTTTTACAGAAAGCAGGGCGCGGAGCTAATAAAGGATGGTGATCATGGTGAAAGAAGAATATGACATTAAAGCATTGAACCCCAGAAGGAATCCGTATGCCAAGGCTGTAAAGAAACCAATTACGATGAATGTAAGCGTGACGACAATTGATTATTTTAAGAATATGTCGGAGGAATCAGGAATCCCCTATCAGGTGCTTAGTACCATTTTATATCCACGCCTTGCACAAGTCTTGAAATCCTTTTTAAAGCTGGAAGAGTACCGCGCATTGAGCATATCTATTCCTCTATCAATTCAGCAAATAGAGCCTCGGTACTACTGGTGAATAAAGTACCGCCGCCGCTTTCAAGTTCCTCTATGGAAGCGATGGTTTCAGCCTGATTTCATTCATTTTATCATATATATATATATCTATTGAATACTACCATAAGTTTGTAAAATGGGCTGATTTTGCAGGATATTGTTTTACAAAGGGCAAACCAGGCTGGCTGGCGAATGTGACACTGGAGAATTTTAATAATGCAGAGTGGGATTTGCAGGCTTTGAAAGATAATATAGGATTAAGTTTTAAACAATTTTACTGTTTAAAACTTGATTTTTGTGTTATAATGAATGTGTTGCTGCGAGTTCAAATAGATTATCTTAGCGGCATATGGAGGTGAGAGATAATGAAATTACTGCGCGTAAAGGCAAAACACTTCAAAAACTGTTCGGATGAGTTTGAAATTGACTTTGTTGCCAGATCAAAGAAAACAGCAGAGGATAAGGAGTATGAGCTGCAGAAAATAGGAGAGGAGTTATTTGTATATAATACGGTCGCGTTTGTGGGAAAGAACGCTTCCGGGAAAACAACGGCTGTGGAGCTGCTGGATGCATGTTTTTCCATCCTGGGAGAATTTCGTCTGGAGGCAAAGTCCTATAGTTATGACCAGGTAGAACTTCTCATGGATTTTTTCCATGACGGTTATATCTATCGGTATGAAACGGTACTTAAGAACAGCGATTCCATTGGCAGTAAAGCAATTTTTACGAATCAAAGGATCCGTAAAAAGCAATATTATAAGAGTAATATAAAAGAAATTTATTGTGAAGAAGGATTTACAGATGTAGAGGTTTCAGGAGAACTGCCCGAAGACACCTCTGATATTTTCTTTATATTAAAAAAGAAACACACACGGGCAGTTTACTTTGACAGCTTCGGCAAAGGCGCGGATACATATCGGCTGCTGTTTGCTGCGATAAACGATTTTCATATTCCGGATGAGATATTAAGCCGGGTCATTACAATTTTTGATGAAAATATCTCAGATCTGCAAAAACTAGATGACCACAATTATAAGATGATGTTCTGCGGACGGAAAAAAACGGTTTCAGACAAGGAGCTTTTCTATCAATTGTCCAGTGGCACTACAAAGGGAATGCTTTTATATATTTTGGCTGCCGCATCCTTGCAGAATGGCTTTGACCTGATCGTGGATGAAATAGAAAATCATTTTCATAAGACTCTGGTTGAAAATATGATCAGTCTCTATAAAGACAGATCGGTAAACAGGCATCATGCGACACTGATTTTCACAACACATTATTGTGAATTGTTAGATCTGTTCAACCGTCAGGATAATATTTTTATCGCGAAAGCAGATAAAAAAGTGTATCTTACCAATATGTACAGCGGTTATGATGTGAGATCAGAATTATTAAAAAGCAGGCAGTTTTATAATAATGTTTTTCAGACAGCGGTCAATTATGACGAATTGATGCGTCTGAAGAAGGAGTTAAAGAAATGAAGCTGCTTATTATGTGTGAAGGGTCATCTTTATCTGGATTTTTTCTGAAACCTGTGTTATAATGTTTTCGACATATGACGGAAATGGAGGCGCAAACGATGGCAAGACCCAGCAGATGCAGAAGAATCTGCACAGAACCGGCTTATGACAGCTTTATTCCGGAGGGGATCTCCTGCGGAGAGCAGGTCATCCTGACGGTGGACGAGTATGAGGTGATCCGGCTGATCGACCTGGGGAAGCTGACCCACGAGCAGTGCGCCAGGCAGATGGATATCTCCAGGACCACGGTGACAGAAGCGTACGAAACCGCCAGGGAGAAGGTCGCGGACAGCATTGTCCATGGAAAACAGCTCTTGATCGAGGGCGGGAATTACCGGCTCTGCGACGGTTCGGCCAGTCATTTTTGTCAGAGAAAATGTCGTAAGCATTGTGGAAAAACAGACGGCACAAAGCAGGATGTGCGGATGAAAGGAGCAGGCGAGATGAGGATCGCAGTTACATTTGAAAATGGAGAAGTATTTCAGCATTTTGGACACACGGAGCAATTTAAGGTTTATGATGTGGCGGACGGCCAGATCACGAAGGAGCAGGTGATCGATACCAACGGCAGCGGACACGGCGCGCTTTCCGGGCTTTTGGGCGGCATGGAGGTGGACACCCTGATCTGCGGCGGGATCGGCTACGGCGCCCAGGTTGCGCTGGCGGAAGCAGGAATTAAGCTTTACGGAGGCGTGACAGGAAATGCGGACGAGGCGGTCCGGGCATTTCTGGCAGGAGACCTTGCGTATAATCCGGAGGTTCAGTGCGACCACCATGGACACGGACACGAGGAAGGACACTGCCACGGCCATTGCGGCGAGAATAAGCATGGCTGCGCGGGGAATTGAGGCGGCCGAAGATGAAGGCAGGAATTATCCGATGCATGCAGACAGAGGATTATTGTCCGGGAACCGCGGATTTTAGAGCGATCCGGGAAAAAACAGGTGCTTTTTCCCAGACGGACGAGGACTCCCATCGGCTATCCATGTCCTTTCGCGAAAAAAATGAAAGAACTGATCCAGGACGACCTGGGAGAAGAAATCAGGATTTTGGACTATACACATTGAGAAAATCGGCTGCGCTTTTCGAAGGCGCAGCCGATTTCTTACCTCTGTGAGTCCTTACAGTGCTTCAGGACAGCAGCCAGTCGATCAGATACAAAGACTTGATCCCATCATAGGAAGTACAATTTATCGTCTGGCTTTTCTGCTACGAAGTCAATCTCCAATTCGCCTACCTGACAGCGAGGGACTGGATGTCTTGCGGCAAGGTGTAAGGCACTGCGAATAGTAACAACAACTGGTTCATTTGTAAATCCCGCGCAGATAAAAGTTGACGGTACGCGGAATTTAGCTGTATAATCAGACGTATCAAACAGTTTGAATGGAGGCGCGGCATGGGAATTTATCTGAATCCGGGGAATGATGGCTTTTGGACATCCGTCCGTTCCAAGATCTACGTGGACAAGACAGGTTTGATCGCATACACAAACGAATTGCTCAATACGGAACAAAAATATATCTGCGTCAGTCGGCCCCGGCGCTTCGGAAAATCGATGACCCTGAAAATGCTGGCCGCCTATTACAGCCGCGGCTGTGATTCCAGGGAGCTGTTCTCAGAATGGAAGATCAAAAAGGACAGGACATTTGAAGAGCATCGGAATCAGTATGATGTTATTTTTTTGAATATGCAGCATGTTCTGATCCGGGCAGGGGACCGGAGCATGACGGATGATCTGGAAGAAACCGTGATTGATGAACTGCGTGAAGCCTATGGGGAATATTTTTCAGAAAAGGAAACAGTCCTTTCTGCCGCTTTAGAGAGGATCTACGTGAAAACGGGAAAAAAGTTTATATTCCTGATTGACGAATGGGACTGCGTCATGCGTGAAAGGCAGGAGGCGGAAGACATCCAGAGGCAATATCTGGATTTCCTGAGGAATCTTTTGAAAGATCAGCCCTATGTGGCGCTTGCCTATATGACGGGGATTCTTCCTGTAAAGAAATACGGCCTGCATTCCGCCTTGAATATGTTCTGGGAATATTCGATGACGGATCAGGGCTTTTTTGAGGAGTATACCGGATTTACGGAGGAAGAGGTACAAGCGCTGTGTGAGCGGTACGGCATGGATTTCGCGGAGGCCGGCAGCTGGTATGACGGATATCAGTTTACAAAATTCCGGCATATCTATAATCCAAAATCCGTGGTGGAGGCAATGCTCCGCCGCAGATTTGCGAATTACTGGACATCCACAGAGACCTATGATGCGTTGAAGATCTATATGGATATGGATTTTGACGGACTGCGCGGAGATATTGTGCAGATGCTGGGCGGGGCACGGATCAGGGTCAACACGCTCAGCTTCCAGAATGATATGCGTAGCTTCCGGATCAAGGACGACGTATTAACGCTGCTGATCCACTTGGGGTATCTTGCGTATGACTCTGCGAAGGAAGAAGCATTTATCCCAAACCGAGAGATTGCCAGGGAATTTGAAAATGCCATGAGCGCGGGCGGATGGGCGGAAATCATGCATGTCTTGAAGGCTTCGGAAAGGCTGTTGGAGGATACGCTGCGTTGTGAGGAAGAAAGCGTTGCAAGGGGGCTCGACAAGGCACAGATGGAGGTTGCGTCCATCCTGACTTACAACGATGAAAATTCCATGGGCTGCGCCATCAGTCTTGCGTATTACAGTGCAAGAAAAGACTATAAGATGATCCGGGAGCTTCCGGCAGGTCATGGATTTGCAGATGTTGTTTTTCTTCCCCGGCCTTTTTGCAGTAAGCCGGCCCTTCTGATCGAGCTGAAATATGAAAAGTCTGCGGATTCTGCCATACAGCAGATCAAGGACAGGCAATACATGCAGGCGCTGGAAGGATATTCGGGGGAAATCCTGCTGGTGGGCGTAAACTACGATAAAAACGACAAAAATAAACAGCACAGCTGTGTGATCGAGCGATTCCGATATGAACGATAGCAGGTGGATAAAACGATGAGCCAAATGGAAAACAAGACGATTTTTGAAGACATGCCGATTCCAAAGGCGGCGAAAAAGCTGATGATCCCGACGGTTCTCAGCTCTTTGGTGATGGTCATTTACAGCCTGGCCGACACGTATTTTGTGGGGAGGCTAAACGATCCGCTGCAGAATGCGGCCGTGACGCTGGCGGCGCCGGTCCTGCTGGCCTTTAACGCGGTCAGCAATCTGTTCGGCGTGGGAAGCTCCAGTATGATGAGCCGGGCCCTGGGGCGGAAGGATTTTGATACCGTGAGAAAAAGCGCGGCCTTCGGGTTCTACTGTGCCCTGGCCGGAGGGCTGCTCATTTCCATGATCTGCCTGTTCTTCCGGACGCCGATGCTGCACCTTCTGGGGGCGGACGCGGCTACCATGGATGCCACCTCTGCCTATATGAAATGGACGGTCATCTGCGGCGCGGCGCCGTCTATCCTGAATGTGGTGATGGCGTATTTCGTGCGCTCGGAGGGAGCGGCATTTCACGCCAGCATCGGAACCATGAGCGGATGCATTTTGAATATGATCCTGGATCCGGTCTTTATCATGCCCTGGGGGCTCGGGATGGGAGCGGCGGGCGCGGGGCTTGCGACTTTCCTTTCAAATTGTACGGCCTGCTGTTATTTTTTTGTATTGCTATATGTAAAACGGGGACGCACATTTATCAGCGTGAAGCCGAAGGATTTTACCCTGAAACGGGAGATCGTGATCGGCATCTGCGGGGTGGGGGTTCCGGCGTCTATCCAGAACCTGCTCAATGTGACGGGGATGACGATCCTGAACAATCTCATGTCCGGCTATGGGACGGAAGCAGTGGCGGCCATCGGCATTGCCCAGAAGATCTATATGATCCCCATGCAGATCGCGCTGGGCGGGACACAGGGGATCATGCCGCTGGTGGGATATTCCTATTCCAGCGGGAACTACCGGCGGATGGATGATACGATCCGGTTTGTGAGAAGGCTTTTGATTCCCTGCCTGGCGGTTGTGGCGGCGTTCGGATGGATCTTTGCGCCCGGGCTGATCCGGATCTTCATCAGCAATCCGGAGATCGTCCGGTACGGGGCAATCTTTCTGAGGGCGCTCAGCCTCTGTATCGTATTTCTGGTGATCGATTTTCTGGGGATCGGAGTGTTCCAGAGCGTGGGGAAGGGGAGGATCTCCCTGGTGTTCGCGATCCTGCGCAAGATCGTATTTGAGATTCCTGCGACGCTGATCCTGAATGGGCTGTTCGGGATCTATGGAATTGCGTACGGGGCGTTTGCGGCGGAATTGATGCTGGCATGTATCAGTACCGTGATCTTGAACCGGATGATGAGGGGGCTGTTGAAAAATTCTTGATGTCAAAATAGTGTAGTTTTTTCTTAGTATTCCGTAAGACAATCCAACCGAAATCCGTTATACTCTTCGAAATATATACTCACGGCCGATGAA
>CAYQBE010000024.1:0-47532 GCA_964415625.1 uncultured Clostridium sp. | reverse complement strand
TGTTGGACCAGCAGATCCCGATGCAGCCCTGGTCCGCCGCCTGGAATCCGTAGCTTCCGCCCCGCATCCAGTGATTGTTATTTCCCAGGGCGACGATCCCGATCCCGTATTCCTTCGCAAGCTCACAGGCCCGGTCCATAGCCAGCTTCGCATTCAGGGGGCCGAAGCCTCTGTGGCCGTTCCAGCGCTCCATGGCGCCTAAGCGCAGCTCACAGGTTGCGGTGATGTCCGGGTCGATCTCGCCCTTCTCCAGATAGCTAATCACCCTGGGGAAACGGTTCAGGCCATGGGAGTACACTCCCGCTAGGCTGTTCTGGGCGAAGATCTCCGCCGCCGCCAGGCCACGCTCTTCGTTAAATCCCTTCTTTACCAGCACCCGTTTCAATTCTTTTACCATGGTCTCATAAGGTACACGCTTCATTTCTCAAATCCTCCTGTTATTCATTGTGGTAGTTGCCTGGAACCCTCCCGCAGAAAGATCTTGGGGCAGACAATTTCATCCGTTGCTGTGCGTATTCTGTCTGCGGCAGGTGTTTTGCAATCGGTTTCACCATTTCTAGATTTTCTATGCGATTAGCACTGTAAAACAAATCAATTTTTATCTGTAATTATTGGAAATGATGTAAAATTACCTTGTTGCAATCGATTGCTAAATCTGAGATTATAGTAGCATATGAGCCAGAAGATTTCAATAAGAATCGCATTGTCATTTTTCACATTATTTCAAGGTTAAATTTGTGCATAATTACTAAAGTGAAAATAGAGGATGCTGAAATGATCAAGAAAAAGCAAATGAAAGATAAATTAATTTTGCAATCGATTGTAAAGCAAAAGAGGAAATTCACTCTGAACAGTTCCAAAAGAAAATGAAGAAGGGGCCTGCCGGAACAGGTTTCGCTTCTATAGTAGAATTGAAATCACATATTCCGTACAGCCCCTTAGGCGCTTAACAACGAAATCTTGCGCATTTTGGCAAAATTTTGGTTCCGGCTTGTCCGGGTTAGGAGTTGTCTCAAAACTTGTGTTTAAAGTCTGCGGCTATTCTGCCGATCTCTCATGCTCCGTATGCAGCAGCATATGTGCCTTATGCGAATTTGGATTCCCGAAGTAGCTTTCATACATTGTCCGGACATCCGGATTTTCGTGTGAAAAACGCAAGGCCGCATTTTGATCCAGATCGTAGAGATTCTTCCCGCGCTCAAAGGCGCGTTCTTCCCCGTCATGGATGGGCTGTCCGCCGCCGCCCACGCATCCGCCCGGACAGGCCATGACCTCTACAAAATCGTACTGCGCCTCCCCGCGCCGGATCCGGTCCAGCAGCGCCCGTGTATTGCCGAGCCCGCTGACCACGGCGGTTCGGACAGTGATGTCGTCAATCTGGAAGTCTGCCTCCTGCACGCCGTGGTTCTGGTTGAAGCCCTGGCTCCGGACACTGGTAAATGCCTCTGCCGGAGGATTTTTTCCCTTGAGCAGGAAGTAAGCGCTCCGGAGGGCCGCTTCCATCACGCCGCCGGTGGCTCCGAAGATGACGCCCGCTCCGGTGCCCTCCTGCATGGGCCGGTCCCCGGGGATGTCCTCCAGGGTATCCGGGCTGATGTGGGCCGAACGGATCATTTTCACTAGCTCTCTTGTGGTGATCACCGTGTCCACGTCATGTCCCGCGTATTCCCCATAGAACAGCTCCATCTCGCATTCCGCCTTTTTCGCGACACAGGGCATCACGGAGACGGTGTATATCTGCTTCGGATCCACCTTTCGCTGCTCCGCAAAATACGTCTTCATCACCGCGCCGAACATCTGCTGGGGAGACTTTGCGGTGGAAAGGTATCTGACCAGATCCGGGTACTGGGTCTTGATAAACCGGATCCAGCCCGGACAGCAGGAGGTAAACATGGGGCGCTGCTTCAATTCGCCGGAGGTAAACCGTTTGAGAAATTCTGTCCCTTCCTCCATGATTGTCAGGTCCGCGGAAAATGTGGTGTCAAACGCATAGTCTACGCCCATTTTTTTCAGGGCATCCAGGATCTTTCCGACCGTGGCCTCTTCGCTCTTCAATCCCAACTGCTCTCCCCATGCCGCGCGCACGGCAGGAGCCACCTGGGCCACAACGATCTTATCGGGATCGGCAATGGCATCCCAAACCTTTTCCGTGTCGTCCCGTTCACGCAGCGCACCCACCGGGCAGTGGGTGATGCACTGTCCGCACAGGGCACAGTCCGCCTCCTCGATGCTGCGCAGCCGGGACACATTGACCGTCGTCCGGGAGCCGGTTCCCTCCACATCCCAGACGCCCAGCCCCTGTACCTTGTCGCAGATCTGCACACAGCGCATGCATTTGATACATTTTGCAGAATCGCGAATGAGGGGGAAGGACTGGTTCCATTTCTGGCGTTCCAGCGTCTGCCGGTACGGGATCTGTAAAATGTTCAGGTCGTTGGCAATTTTCTGCAGGCTGCAGTTTCCGCTCCTTGCGCAGGTCACGCACTGGCAGTCGTGCTGGGAGAGGATCAGCTCCACAGTGGTCTTCCGGTGCTTCCGGATCTTGGGGCTGTTGGTGAAAATGACCATGCCCTCCTCTGCCACGTTGTTGCAGGAGGTGATCAGCTTTTCCTTTCCCTCCAGCTCCACCACGCACACGCGGCACGCAGCGATCTCATTGATATCTTTTAAATAACACAGCTTCGGGATATGGATTCCGTTCTGCGCGGCAGCGTCCATAATGGTCGTATTCTCCTGTACCGAAATCTGCTTTCCGTCGATTGTAAGATTTACCATATTTTTTCTCTGCCTCCTTTAAAGATTCCATATCCGAAATGGTCGCACCGCAGGCACCGGGATGCCTCCTGCTTGGCTTCCGTTTCTGTCATGCAGTTTTCCACGCCCTCAAAATCACAGCTCCGGACGCAGGCTTCCCGTTCCGTGAGATTTACGCGGCCGCAGGGCGTCCGGTCCTGAAGGTTCGCTTCCGGGATTTCTACATCGCAGGAAATCTGATGGTGGAAGCCCAGGTATTCATCGATATTCGCGGCAACCACCTTTGCGGCGGCGATGGCCTTGATCACAGATGCCGGGCCGCTGGCGCAGTCTCCGCCTGCAAAGACGCCAGGCATATGCTCAAAGGCTCCCGTGCTCTTGGTCACGATCTTTCCCCGCTCTACCGGGATGCCGGCTTCCTCAAAGTGTCCGGTCTCGATGTTCTGTCCGATGGCCACCACCAGGACGTCGCAGGGTATGTACACATCCGGCTCTCCGGTGGGACGGATGCCTGCGCGCCCGCCCTTGATGGAGCTGACCATCTGGGGCGTCACGTAGATTCCCCGGATGTGGTTCTGATCGTCGATGTCCAGGGAGGCAGGGGCTTTTAAGGTCTGCAGCTCCACTCCCTCTGCCACCGCGCCCTCGATCTCGCCGGGAAGGGCCGTCATATCCGCCACTCTTCTCCGGTAAACAATGCTGACTTTTTTTGCGCCCAGCCGTTTGGCAGTGCGGACTGCGTCCATGGACACATTTCCTCCGCCGATCACGGCCACTTCCTTTCCGGTCAGATCCATGATCTGGCTGCTTCCTACATTCCGGAGGAACTGGACCGCGGACAATACGCCCTCCGCGTCCTCCCCTTCCAGCCCCAGCTTTTTGTCCGTGCTGGCTCCGATGGTAATGAGTACCGCATCGTATTCCTGCTGCAGCTGCTGGATCGTGATGTCCCGGCCGATCTTCAGGCCGTGCCGGATTTCCACACCGGTCTTTAAGATGGCCTGGATATCCTCGTCCAGGCGGTCCTTCGGAAGCCGGTAATTGGGGATCCCGTAGCGGAGCATGCCGCCCAGCTTGGGAAGCATTTCATAGACCACGGTCTGATGGCCCATGAGCTGCAGATAGTAAGCTGCGCTCAAGCCTCCCGGGCCGCCGCCCAGGATCGCGATCCGCTTTCCGGTGGAAGGAGCGCATCGGGGCGGGTCTACCTCTCCCGCAAAATCCGCGGCAACCCGTTTCAGTCCGCGGATGTTGACGGAATCGTCCATCATGTTCCGGCGGCATCTGGCCTCGCAGGGGTGCTCGCAGATAAAGCCGCAGGTGGTGGGGAACGGATTGTCCTTCCGGATCAGCCGGATCGCGTCCGCGTATCTTCCCTCGCCCACCAGCGCGATGTAGCCGGGAATGTCTACGTGCGCGGGACACAGGGATACGCAGGGAACAGGCTGGCTGTAGGTACAGGTGCAGCGGCCGTTCTGGATGTGCTCCACATAATCATCGCGGTAGCCGATCAGTCCCTTGTAAACCATATGGGCCGCTTCATAACCGATGGCGCAGTCCGCGGACTCCATGATGGAAAGGGCGGTCTGCTCCATGAGGTCCAAGGTCTCCATTGAGGCATTGCCGTCCAGCACATCCTTGATCAACTGGTTCAGCTGCCCCAGCCCGATCCGGCAGGGGGTGCATTTTCCGCAGGTCTGCGCATAACACAATTCCAGAAATGCCCTGGCCATATCCACCGGGCACAGCCCCGGAGGGCTGGATTCGATTCTTCGCTCCAGATCCTTGTAAAGCTCTTCCATGACGATCCTTGCTCTCTTGGGCGAAGCGATTTCTAGTCTGCTCATTCTATTTACTCTTCCTTTCACGTACGGATAAATTTTTCTTACAATAATAAATTATCACACATGAAATTTTCTGTCAATAATTGTTATTATAAAGACAACTATGTTATTTTTACGACAATACTGTTATATCCGAGACAATATTGATAAAAAAATAACTTATTTTTGTTGTTGAAGAAACAAGACACAGAATTTTAGATAATAAAAAATTTTTATATTGACAAAGAAGTTGAAAAATGATATCATCGGCCGCATGACACGGCGAAAGAGAATAGAAAGGGGCACTGCCCGGCCGGAGGCCAGGCCGGGTCTACGTACTCTCCCGCTCCACGATATCTGACAGGAGCATGATCTTCCGCGGATTCTGCCGCCCTTCGATGGCGTCGATCAGGATCCTCGCCGCTTCGGAAGCCATTTCCGTCATCTTGTTATCCAGGGAGGTGAACCGGGGGCAGCACAGCTCCCCGTAGATGGTATTGTCAATCCCGATGACCGCCATTTCCTCCGGAACCTGGATGCCCGCGTCCCAGAATGCGCGCATCCCGCCGGCGGCGATCAGGTCCTCGGAATAGATCACGCCCCGGATGTCTGGATATCCGCCGATCAACTGCCGGGTGATCTGATAGCCGCTTTCCCTGGAGGCTTCGCAATCCAGGATCACCAGGGAAGCCTCAGAGTGGCCGTAACGGGACATGGCCCGCTTGAACCCCTTGATCTTTTCCCGGCTGCTGGGGGTGTCCCCGGTTCCGACAAATGCAATCTTTTCGCGCTGCTTTTTGACCAGGAGGTCTACGCAGTGCTCCACGCCGTCGCACTCGTCCGCCAGGACGCAGTATACGTTAGGCAGGTCAAACTGCCCGTTGGCAAATACGACGGGAATATTGGAAAAATGCTCTTTGATGCCGTTTTCTACCGTGTCATTCTGAAAAACCGAGCCCACGATCAGGACGCCGTCTACCCGGCGCTGCTCCAGGATCCGGATGGCCTCAATCATTTCCCCGGCATGGGAGCCGGCATTTAAGATGATGCCGCAGTAGCCCTTTTGGCGGAGATACGTTTCCACGGCATAGGTCAGGTCGGTGTGGTGCGCGCTCCGGATATCCGCCAGAAGGATGCCGATCAGCCGGGTGTTCTTGTTGACCAGGCCCCGGGCATTCTCGTCGGGGGTGTAGTTGTGCTCCTTTAACAGGGCTTTTACCTTTTCCCGGGTGGATGCTTTGATCCCCGGCTTGTTGTTGATCACGCGCGATACGGTGCTTGCGGATACGCCGGCAAGCTCGGCGATATCATAGATGGTCATGGCGGCCTCCTGTCTGACGGGCAGATTTTTCTGTCCCTTAATATAAATATACCAAATACAGCGTTGACAGACAATCTGTTTTATAAAAATAGTTGTAACTGCAAGTTCGTTTCGAAAATAGATTCCAATCATTTATGTTATGCGGTGATGATACTGATCAAAATGGAGTTGAGGAGGCGGATTTATCCACGCTTCCTGAGCAACGCCAGGATCTTATAGCTTATGATCAGCTTCGCCTGTTCTTCACCATTGTTAATATCACATGCGCATATTTCTGATATTTTTTCAATACGGCGAACGATGGTATTGCGGTGTGTAAACAACTTTTTTGCAACCTGGGAAATATTGCTGTTTAAAAGAATATATTCATACAGAGTGTTGATATAATCGGTTCCATGCCCTGCGTCATATTGCCGTAATTTTTCCAGAGCAGGGTGGATATACTCTTTCAGGCTGATATTTTCCGGAATATGAAGCAATATGTCATATAATACAAGGATCAGTTTATGACCCCTCTCTGGAATCGCCGTGAGGATGAATACGGCCCACAGAGCTTTGAAAATAAAATGCGGCTGACAACAGAGATTTATGAAGCATGCCGGAAAGCCGTCGGTCCGGATTATCCCATCGTATTTCGAATGGTGATCGAGCATAATATCCCGGGAGGGCGGACCAGAGAGGAATCTGCGGAGATCATCCGATATCTGGACGGTCTGGGGGTGGATGCATTTGACGTAGATATGGGATGCTATGATGCGTATGAATGGATTTTTCCAACCGCATATATGGAGGATGGATGCATGGTAGACGATGCAGGCGCATTTGCAAAATCTATCACGGATAAGCCGGTATTTACTGTAGGCAGCCATACACCGGAAACTGCGCTGAAAGCTGTGGAGGAAGGAAAATCCGATTTTATCGTGGTCGGCCGCGGAATGCTGGCAGATCCGGAATTTGCCAACAAGCTTTATTACGGACACCGTGAAGATATACGCCCCTGCATCAAGTGCAACAGATATTGTCTGAGCGCTACCGGCCGTTCCTGCGACAGTTCCTGTTCTGTAAATCCACAGGTGCTTCATGAAAAAACTTATGCGATCACAAAAAAGCCGGTCAGCAGAAATATTGTCGTCATTGGAGGAGGCGTTGCGGGAATGGAAGCAGCGAGAGTCGCCGCACTGTCCGGGCATTCCGTTACGATATATGAAAGAAGCAGCGGGCTTGGAGGCCAATTGATTCCGGCGGCTGCTCCGTCGTTTAAAAACAGGATCCAGATGCTGAATGATTATTATCAGGTTCAGCTGAAAAAGCTTGGCGTATCCATTGTCTATAATAAGGAAATCCATGCCGATTCTCCGGAATTAATGCATGCTTACAAGATTATTGTAGCAACCGGCGCGAAAGCTGCTATCCCTCCAATTCCGGGTATTCATAATGAAAATGTGATAGAAGTTTCCAATCTGCACAGGTCAGGCTCATCCGTATCCGGCCAGAAGGTGATCGTAGCCGGCGGGGGGCCTTCCGGATGTGACTGTGCGCTGGAGCTGGCAATGGAAGGGAAAGAGGTCACGATCATAGAAATGCTGCCGAAATTGTATCCTACGGCAACTGTTGACAACCGTTACAGCGTGGAACGCCGGATCCGTGAAGAAGATATCTGCGTTATGACCGGAACAAAGATCAAGGAGCTGACACCGTCCGGCGCAATTGTTGAAAATGCAGATGGAGTTCAGGAGCTGCATGCAGACACGGTGATACTGGCAATGGGCATGAAGCCGGACCATGAAATTGCGAAAAGCATAGCAGATAAATATGTAAACGCCGTAATCATCGGAGACTGTAAGGCAATCGGACAGATCGGAGAAGCAGTTCATGACGGATTTATGGCCGGATGGACGATTGAGTAAAGCAAGGTGCAGGGCATGCCGGGTCAAGGCGCGGCCTGTAACAGGAAGAGAAAAGGAGCGGTCAGTCTGTGACCTGCTCCTCTTCCGGTGTGCGGGGATGAAATGATACTGAGCGCGGTTACTTTGGGAATTTTGTTTCTTCGGATTCCTTCTCTTCTTCCTCAAGCTCCTGAACCTGTACAGTCCCCGAAAAAGCTTCCCGCATCTTGCGTATCTCATTCTGGGCTATGGGATTGGAACCCAGAGACAGGCTTACCAATAGGGCAAGAACTAATTTATATATCCTCTTTTTCATTCCTATTCTCCATTTCAATTTCTGCGTTTCGGCATGTTTTCATACAAAAAAGAAGCCATTGTTCGATTTTAAAAATGACTTAGAATAACCGTTATCACATTTGCAATAATCTGAAATGAAGTTGATTTAATTGTCCAGACGTACCTTTTGAGTGATCAATGTCCATCCGTCAGGCAATAATATAAATAAGTTCAAAAAGAAATCAAGAAAAGCTATGATAAGAAAAAGAAACAGCCCGGATCCATTTGGAACAGCAGCGATCATAAATATTGCACTACGATTATTTGCGATAGATTCCGTATGAGGATCGTTTTTGTTCAAAGATGAAGAGATAGAATAGAGAGTATCTTCATTGCTTTCAGTAGTAACAATGCTTTCCGAAATGGTCCATGCCTCAATGACAACTGCCTGATCTAAAGACTCATAAGGATTATAATTACCGCAAAAAAGTGCATTCATAGCGAAGCACATACCAAAAAAAACCATAATGAAAGTGATTCTAATACGGGATAGATGATTGCTCTTGTAATTCATTTTCATTACAATTCCTTTCTAGGCTGCCGGGAGCCGGCGCCGGACTTTTTTTCTGTAGATCCTTCTTGAAATGATTGTAGCGCGAAAACAAAATCAATGCAAGATGATTTTTAGGTACAGGTTAGACCAACCGTACAGGTGGAAAAATTTTAAAAACAGGTTATGTTTCCGTTCCATTTAGAGAGCTGGTGCGGTATAATGGAATCAATGAAAAATTGACCATAAGCAGAAGGCAAATACACCTGCCGACAGAGGATAAGCGTGAAATTGGAGGCTTTTGAAAATCGAAATTGAAACAGAACGATTTAATCGGAAGGGAGTGTACAGGATTATGGGAAATTATCTGAACATCGGCAATGACGGATTTTCTTCGGCTGCCAAGGGCATCTATGTGGATAAAACAGGTCTGATCTCGTATATGAACAGTATCCTGGGGACAAAGGATAAGTTGATTTGTGCAAGCAGACCGCGCCGTTTTGGAAAAACAACCGCGGCAAAAATGCTGTCTGCGTATTACGATAAAAGCTGTGACTCACGCGGGCTGTTTGAGCATCTGGCAATTGCAGAAGATGACTCTTTTGAAAAATATCTGAACAAATACAATGTGATCTATCTGGATATCACGCTGTTTATTTCGCGGGCCTCCGATATCAGGGATGTGGTGCAGAATATCAAGGAGGCGGTTACGGCCGAGATCTGCGAAGAATTCAGCGGAATCCCGGAAGGAGCAGACCTGGCGGACGCCCTGGTTCATGCCGCAAGATCCGCCGGTGAGAAGTTTATCATGATCATTGATGAATGGGATGCGCTCTTCCGCGAAGCAAAGGACGATATGAAGCTGCAGAGAGAGTACATTGACCTTCTGCGGAGTTTGTTTAAAAGCAGTTGGACGGATATCATATTTGAAGCAGCCTACATGACAGGGATTCTGCCGATCAAAAAATACGGCAGCCAGTCCGCGGTGTCTGATTTTCAGGAATATACGGTGCTGTCTCCGGGACCGTTGGCAAAATATGTGGGATTTACGGAAGAGGAGGTTCAGGCTCTCTGTAAGAAATATGATGTGGATTTCGAGGAAATGAAGCGCTGGTATGACGGTTATACCTTTAACCGGCTGACATCTGTCTATAATCCGAATTCGGTCGTGCAGGCAATCAAGCGTGATCAGTTCGGCAGCTACTGGACGCGGACAGAAACATACGAATCGCTGAAGGTCTATATCGACCTGGATCTGGACGGGCTGAAGGAGGCGATCGTGCGGATGCTTGCCGGCGAAAGGGTAAAGATCATGACAGGCTCCTTCCAGAATGTGATGACCAGTATCGGAAGTAAAGACGATGTGCTGACCCTGCTGGTTCATCTGGGATACCTGGCATATGACGCGAAAGAAGAAAAGGTATTTATCCCGAATGAAGAGGTGAGGCAGGAGTTTGTTCTTGCAGTTTCCAGGAGCCATCACAGGGAAGTGGCGAAGCTGATCCGGAATTCTGATGAACTGTTGGAGCTGACATTGGCTATGGATGAAAAAGCTGTAGAAAATGCGATTGAGGAAGCGCATAAAATGGTATCGTCCCCCATTTCATATAATAAAGAGGACTCGCTCCGGAGCACGATCCGGTTTGCCTATCTGACCTGCATTAATGACTTTATAGAGATCGAGGAATTTCCTTCCGGACTCGGATATGCAGATATGGTATTCATGCCGAAGAGGAGCTCAGCCATGCCTGTGATCCTGATCGAATTAAAGTGGAATAAAACACAGGAAAGCGCGATTGATCAGATCAAAAACCGAGATTACCCACATACCTTTCAGAATTACGGCGGCGAAATCTATCTGGTAGGTATCAATTATGACGCGGAAACAAAAAAGCATACGTGTAAGATTGAGAAGCATAAGAAAACGTAACTTTTTCCATCTGTGCGGTCACGTTAGCAGACGTTAGAGTGCGTCAGCACGGTTTTTGCGAATGGATTAGGCGGGTTGATGATCCTTGGATCATCGAACCGCACAGCTGGAACTTTTTGAGCATGCATCCGGCATTTTAAAGTTCCGCGTTCAGACCCCTTTCATCAGCCGCGTAGACATCAGGCAGCTCTCTCCATTGGTAAAATAGATGATCCTGTTTTTGGAGTCTATTTCTTTTATATTATTTTTATTGACCAGAAAGGACCGATGGCAGCGCACAAAATCATCGCCTAATGTGCCAGCCAGCTCTTTTATGGTGCCGGAAAATTCAATCTGCCGGTCTCTCGCGTGCAGAGTGACTTTATGAATATTTCCGGAGGTTTCAAAAAAGAAAATATCTTCATAGTCCACGCAGATCTTCCTTCCGCCGGCTTCAACGGTATAGACTTTATGCGTCCGGTTGGTCTGGAGCGTATAGCGTTCCATGGCATTTAACAGACATTCCCGGATCTTCACTTTTGCTTCGGCAGGGTTGTCCTTTAATACGAAGTCCATGGCCTCCACCCGATACTGAAAGGTCATGAAACTCAGTTCCGAATGCGCGGTTATGAAAATGATGAAGCCGCGGGGGTCAAACAACCGGATCTGCTGCGCCAGCTTCATTCCGTTCATTTCGCTGTTCAGGTCGATATCCAGGAAATAAATGCCTGTGTTCCGGCTGCTCCTGACCTTTTCCAAAAGAGCGTAAGGATCGCCTGTATCGAAAGCAAGCCGCATATCCAGTTCTTCTATCAGGACGGCATTTTGAATGGTCTGCACGATCGTCCGCCGCTGTGCGTCCTGATCTTCGCACACAAAAATGTCCAGCATAGGATGTCCCCCTTTTTTATGTTAGATATTGAGACAAGTCAGATATATAAGTTATTTATGCACGGTTCCTTAGTCCGGCATTGCATAATTAACAGTGAATACAGTACCTGCTATTTTTGCCAGTACTGCGTTGAAATCAGTCAACGATGCTGTCAACATCGTCAATTGGAGTCAACGCAGCCCGACGGAACTGTCAGTAAACCAGTACCATATGCTGCGTGAAACAGTCCCGCTGTATGGTCGTATCCAGCAGCACATTACTATAAGAGCTGAGGATCTTCTGCACGTTGGACAGCCCGATCCCCTGATGACCGGGCTTTGTGCTGAAGCCCTTTTGCCTGAGACTGTTCAGCGTTAGGCCATGATCCTCAAAACGGTTGCTTATGATGATGGACACGCCTGCCTGGTTCTGAATGATATTTAAGCCGATCCACGGCTGTTCCGTCGCCAGTGCGGCTTCCACCGCATTGTCTAAAAAGATCCCCAGTATCCTGGCAAGGTCCACAGTGTCTATCATAAAACGGTCTACCCGGTCAGGAATATCGATCATGACATCAATTCCCGACTCATGGGCGTAGATCATTTTTGCACAGAGCAGGCTCTTGACCTCCAGCACACCGATGTTGCCAAGCTGGTTCAGCTTATAATCCCCCTGGTCGATCAGATTTTTTGTGGGGAAGATCTTTTGTTCAAAAAAATCCTTCAGCCCGTCCATATCGTCATTTTCCATATATCCCGACAGAGAGAGCAATATGTTGACGTAATCGTGCTTAAAGGAGCGCATGCCGTCATACATGACTTCCAGATTGTGTGTGTAGTCCTGCAGATCCTGCAGGGCTTTCTGCTTTGACTCTGTCTCCATTTGCTCTATCCAGGAACGGCGCATGGCCAGAAGCAGAAAAAGCATCACCAGCAGATATCCGGAAATATGTAAGGCGTTATTATAGATCATTCTGCCGAGGGAGCCGTTCTGTCCCGGGATCAGATCGTCAAACAGATAGATGGTGATCAGGAGCAGCAGTGCGGCGTCGATCAGATACCAAGTCTGCTGGAGGCGTAGGATTCCCTTGCCTGACAGTAGTATTTTTTTCAGAAGCCTGCCGCAAATCAGCGTGATCAGATAAAACAGACAGACGCGCAGCAGATTGACACCGAAGGAAATAAACCGCATATACTGTAAGTCCGAGAATGCCGGGGGAATCAGCATATGCAGGAGCTCTGACACAAGATCCTCTGTCACGATGGCAAGCACAAATCCGATCATACCCATGCAAACATTCTGGGGCGCGGTGTCCCGGCAGGTAAGCAGTCCAAACATACAGGCTGCCGCCAGGATCCCGAACAGCCCATATGGGATACAGGACAGGAGCGTGACCGGCATTCCAGCAAGCAACAGCAGCATATAAAGCGCAATAAACGCTTTCAGGCCCATGCGCTGCGGCCACACATTACGAATGGCAACGGAAAGCAGAAAAAAAGACAGCAGCATTTCGATCAATTCCTCCCGTTCAGATTTTACCTGCTTGCGCATCAGCGCAATACATATTATAAGGCATTTGATTCTTTGTATCAAGCGCTGCCCTGCGAAAATGATGAATAAGCGCATACTTTGCCGTGGAAAAAATGCACTTATTCACGAATCAGGGCATTTTATGACGGGTTTGGGAGAATGGGTGTTTTCTCTGGTATACTGTCCTGTGATAAGGAGCTGCAGAAAAATAGCGGTTACAGTTCGCTGCCTGTCAGGCCATGAAATGCAACACAAAACGAATGCGGATTCTGAATACATAGTTACTTTGGAAGGAGATATGAGGTTATGAAGAACAATTTTTTTAAAGGAGCTGCCGTCCTAGTGGGGATTATGATCATTGATATGATCATCAATATTATCTGCAATATGAATGGCATTGAGTTAAACTCGATGGCGAATACTTTTGTGTCAGTTATGTTTGCTATGCTTCTTTATAACGCATGGACTAAGGATAAAAATGAGTAGATGCTGGTGGGGATATGGCGCTTGAGAAGAGGAGCCGGTCAGCCTGTGACCGGCTCCTCAGTAAATGAGCCTTAAATATGCTCGCGGCCGATGAAATTGCACCATATATTCAACTTTTTTCAAATACAATCTTCTCCATAACACTCAGAATTGCCGTCTTATTTTTTTCATGCAGATAGACTTCATTCAGCTTCCTCTTGCTGTAATGGAGATACGTTCCCTGCGTGTACTGTACCAGAAGATCTGTAAAAAAACGTTCAGCTTCCAGCCTAGTTCATCTAAGATACGGCATTTTTTCTCACATTGGACTTCGACACCCGAACTGTCTCCGCGGCGCGCTGCCAGCGCGATCATGGAATAGAGCGTTGTTTTCCCCGTGGCGCTGTCCCCGCGGATGACCGTAATATTTCTTCGGATGTCAAATTCATAGCGGAGCCTTTTGTTCTGTACTATGACGTGATAAATTCCTTTCATTGTCACCGCTCCTTTATATTCAGCGCCTCATGAAAATATTCACGATAGCTGTGTATCACTCTGCCGGTGTTGAGCATCAGCGCGTCAAATTCATCTGCCGAACTGAAATCCAATACATGGTGCAGATTGATGGTCAGATCCTTCCGTTTTCCAATCTCCACGATCCATTTTGCGCAGTTATCTCCGCAGGAGGACGCGTTAAAAATCTTCCCGGTATCATCAAACATCATCAGGATCAGAGTTTTTACCCCTCCCGATATTTCCTTCGGGGAAATGGGCCCCAGTACCGGGCTTTCAATCAGATGGGCGCTGACCACCTCTGATCTGTCGATATCCTTTATCATTTCCACAGACAGCGGGTCTGTGATCCATTCATCCTCGTATTGGTTGTCAAAATAGGTCGGCGGATGGTAGATCGAATTTTTAATCTCTCCAAAAACAATTTTCAGCATATGGCTCCCTCCAGAAAAGGCAGTGTGATTTCTGAAATGATTGTAGCGCGAAAACAACGTCAATGCAAGGTGATTTTAAGTAACATTCAAATATGAGTATTCCATTTGGAATCCTGCTGCGGTATAATGAATTGCGCTGATGCGCAAGCAGGTCATCAATTTCCTGCGGAAATTGGTGACATATTATAATGAATTGCGCTGATGCGCAAGCAGGTCATCAATTTCCTGACGGAAATTGGTGACAAATGATAATGGAATCCATTAACAGATCAGGATATGAGGAGGAACAAAAAGCATGATATTTGAACGTAAAATGATCCATCTGAAGGACGGCCGCACATGTGTACTGCGCCCCGCGGGAGCAGGGGACTCGGAGGCGATGATCGAATGCCTTCGGACTGTCTCTTCCGAAACCCCATTTCTCCTCAGAAATGAGGACGAGGTTACAATGACAGTGGAAGCAGAAGAACAGTTTTTAAAAGCGAAAAGCGCGCATCCGCGTGAAATTATGATGGCAGCAGAAGTGGACGGCGAGCTTTCAGGAAACTGCGCTATCATGTCCGTCGGCAGTCTGCGCCGCGTCTCCCATCGGTGCGGATTCGCGATTTCACTGAAAAAAGCCTATTGGGGACTTGGTATCGCATCTGCATTGATGGAGTATGCATTTCTTCTGGCGAAGGAAATGGGCTATGAGCAGGTGGAACTGGAAGTGGTTGACGGAAACGACCGGGCAAAAAGCCTTTATGAACGATTCGGCTTTCAGGAAACCGGAAAAAACTGCCGCGCCCTCAAATACGATGACGGCAGCTATCGGGATGAGTACAAGATGGTAAAAATCCTGGATTGATAAAGACCCGGCTGCTTCAGGATATTCCATCTATGAAACGGCCGGTTTTTGTGTTTCTTTTTAGTTGATACCGCATCCAGGAGGTCATAGAACATCATGAAAAGTATAAAAAGAAAAATAAGATGGATCATGTATACAGCGCTGATCCTGCTGCTGTCCGCATGTGAAAAAAACGAAGAAGCCGTACTAAAGCCCGGCATTTACACACTGCAGGGTTATGAACGTGAGGTTCCCGGAGATTTTACCATTACGATCTTTGATGACGGAACATTTCAATGCTACGAGACTCCGATCAGCAGCTATATCGGAATGGGGCATTATACCATAGAAGAGGATGTGGTGACGCTAAAGGAAGATGCCCCGGGCTGTACCGGAGACGTCAACTATTATCAGATTTCGGATGAAAAATTATTGTTTATCAGCGAGGGATCTTACAACTATCATTTTGTTCCTCTGAAAGACGGCGCGTCATTCACATGGACATCGGATATAAAATAGAAGGAAGGCGGGATTGTAAGGAACTGCAGGAAATGGAACCTGTACTGTACCTTGTGAAACGGCCGAATGGCCATAATGGGATGCCCTTGGGTATATCTTATGAAACGGCCGGATGGCCATAATGGGATGCCCTTGGGTATAAAAGAACAGAATTTCTACTACAGGTTCAATGACAGATTGGGAAGTTTTTATTATGATGATCCTGATACAGGCAATTTGTAATGGAATATGGCCATTCCATTCAGAAGGAAGGAGACAGGATCATGAAAGTAAGAACAGATTTTGTAACAAATTCGAGCAGCAGCAGTTTTATTTTGGCGAGAAAAGGAGAACTGACGGAGAAGCAAAAGGATATCATTGTGCAGCTTGTTGTGGATAGAATGCTTGGCGAAAGGATACTGATCCCTGAAAATAGTGAGGAAGAAATACAAAAAGTATTTGAAGAGTATTATATTGATGAAGACGATCAGAAACAGATCAGAACTGCATTAAAGGAAGGAAGATCCATTTACAGCGGTTGGATCAGCTTTGAAGAAAGTGATTATAATCTGGCAAATATGTTCACCAGACTGTGGGAAAAATTAGAGGAAGCGGACAGCGATCATTTTGAAACCATTGACGGCTCATTGGATTATTAGGGGCAGGACAGAGTATGAGGATACGAAAAGAAAAAGAGTTCTTATCCATTTTTGATGAAGAGACCGGGCAGTATATGCGGACAGGCATCATCAAAGGGGGAAAGGATACGGGGGAGGATCCTTTCATGAGTTCCTTCCCGGAGCTTCTCGATGTAGGGATCATGGGGCACTGCAGGCATGGAAAAAGCGGATTATGTATAAAAGCAGGTGTGGAATGCTACCAGGACGGCCTGCACGCGGAGCGGCCCAATATGAAGCTGCAGGATTTTAAAGAGCTTGCAGCCCAGTGCCGGGGGAAGACGTATCAATTTGCTTTGGGCGGCTGTGGAGATCCGGATCAGCATGAGGATTTTGAGGAGATACTGCATTTATGTAAAAAGGCAGGCATTGTGCCTAATTTTACGACCTCCGGGCTTGGAATGAATAAACACATTGCCAGGCTCTGTAAGAAGTACTGCGGTGCAGTTGCTGTCAGCTGGTATCGAAGTGAATACACGCTCCATGCCATAGAATTGCTGACGGCGGCCGGGGTGAAGACAAATATCCACTATGTCCTGGGCAGGCATACGGCTGCGGAAGCGCTGCAGAGATTAAAAGAACACAGCTTTCCCGAAAAGATCAACGCAATTGTATTCCTGCTTCACAAACCAGTGGGATTAGGCAGCCGCGGCAATATGATCCGGCAGGATAACGAAGACTTCCGAAAGATTATAGAGTATGTATCTTCCGAGTCCTGCCGCTATAAAATCGGGTTTGATTCCTGTACGGTTCCCGCATTGATCAGGCATCCGGAAAATATAGACGCAGACAGCCTGGACACATGCGAAGGGGCCAGATGGTCAGCCTATGTCACTCCGGATATGAAGCTGCTGCCCTGCAGCTTTGACAATCAGGAGCAGAGATGGGCAGTGGATCTGAGAACACATTCTGTGCAGGAAGCCTGGAACAGTGAGCGCTTTGAGGAGTTCCGGAATCATTTCCGCAGAGCCTGTCCCGAGTGCGGGATCAGGGCACAGTGCATGGGCGGCTGTCCCATCAGACCGGAGATCGTCTTGTGCAGTGAGAAAGAGAATACAGTCACAGAAGCAAAAGGCGGACGGATTGGATGAACCAGTCCGTCTCCTTTTAGGGTCTTTTATTTTCGACAGATTCGGTGCTATTCTATCACGCGAAATGCTTCACAAGTCATGGAGCTCCGTTTGCTGCCGGTGAGAGTACCTTCGATTTCAACATACAGCCCTTTTTCATGGGCTTCGATGGCCCTTCCATAGTCATTGTGGTCAAGCAGTACGGCGGTGCTTCTCTTTTTCTCATGTTCATCCAGATATACCACGGAGATTTTTCCGTTTTTCCGCTGGGTGACATCAGGGGAAGACTCCAGTTTATTGATTCGCCCGAGAATCTTTGTTAAGGTTTTCTTCTTTTCTTTTAACCTTCCCGCAGCAGTCAGAAGGGGCTGGCAGTAATCATGTGTAAGCAATATTTTACTTTTCACGTTCATTTTGTTTTTTACCGCGGGAGACCATTCTGCCGTAAACTCAACATTGGTGCCCTCTGTATCAAGATTCAGTCCGGTCAATGCTTCGTAAAAATTTGCGCTTATGATATCCGTGCTGCTTTTTGAAAGCAGACCGTCCAGGTTGCCCTCATCAATATGCTCTTTGATCTGGAAAATATTATCCATCACACGTGTAGTCACCTGCCTGGTCAGGGATCTGGCGCACTGCTCTTCATCGGAAAAAATACTCAGCTGCCTATAGCCTTCCGCTTCATCTAATTCAGCAAAGGGACAAACGACAGAAACTACATAACTTCCGACCTCTGTCTGTCCAAAACGGCAGCCGGATAAAAATTGGGAAACGGCATCATCCGTTCGTCCCTGATGATATTTTCTGGGATGAAGGATATCCCGCGTTGCCGCGCCTAACAGCTTTTTTACATTTTCATACATACGGATGGCATCGTCAAAAAGAATGCTTCCGGCCTCAATATCATTCCGGATCAGCCTGATCTTCAAGATATCTGTGTTGGGATTCAGCAAGTATAACATGACCTGCTCTACAGACTTATTTTCTGCTTCGGCAACGGTTGTTACTGCTTTATACATTGCCTCTTTGTAGTCAGACAGCTGCTTTTCAACAGGGATGATCACCTGGTAAAAAGCATCATTTTTTTCAAATTGAAAAATCTTTATATGTGTCTTTTTGCTGGGAAAAAGATTCCATCCGGTATCTTTTAAATATTTAGAAAAAGCAAGCGGATTGATTTTTTCTGTCAGATCTAAAAAATTAACGGAATAAATCATGGCCATTCCTCCCTTGCAATTTTTACTAAAAAATCATTTAATGTTTCTGGGTTTAATACATTGCTCTTATTGATTTTAATGGTGACTGTATTGGAATTGGCAGACTCCAAAGCATTAGAAAATTCTGCCCAATACATACATCCTTTAATCAGTAATTCATCTGTGCTCCAGGAAATCCATTCCTCTTCATTTTCCGGCAAAACCAATAGACCAAGTATAATGGGGGTGGTTGCTGGCAGACATAGATCATTATAGTTTTTTACCTTCAATTTATATGTTAGAACATCTCCATGATCTGTGTACTGGCTGTTTGATGAAGTACATTTTAATTGTATCCTTAAATCAGCATTACATTTTAATCCATTATCCAAAAGGATTCTCTTGCGGAGAGTACCATCGGTACTGTCATCATCATGACGGACAGTTTCATACGCTATGCCGGCGTATGCACATAATGCAGAAATATAACTGATGCTGATGTCCTCTTTTATCTGTGTCACTTGCATAGCAATCCCCTCCTTAGTATGTTATTATACGTTACATGCCGCGCCTGGTCAAGATATGATCTGTAGCTGACAGCTTGTTCTGAAAAAATCATATTGTCCCTTTCCTGCATATTTGCTATACTTTATGATAATAGAAGGAGGGCGCCTATGAAAATCATAAATATCCCTGTCGGGACTTCGAATTTTGCCGAAATTCGAAGAAAAGGCAGCTATTTTATCGACAAAACAGGTCTGATCGTACAGCTGCTGAAAACACAGAGTACAAAAGCGACATTGATCACACGGCCCCGCCGTTTCGGAAAAACACTTTGCATGAGTATGCTGTCGGAATTTTTTGACATAGAAAAGGAAAGCAGGCATTTCTTCGCCGGGCTTTCTGTTATGGAAAATGAAGAACTCTGCAGGCAATGGATGAATCAATATCCAACATTATCTTTGACATTTCGGAGTGTGGACGGACTGGACTTTTCCGGTGCGTACGCACAGCTCGTATCCGTCATTGCGGAGCTATACAAAAAGCACAGTTATCTGACAGAAAGCGAGAGGATCCATCCTCTGGATCAAGAACAGTTTCACAGGATAGCAGCAGAAAAATCGGATCTGAAGGATATTAAAAACAGCCTGCTGAAGCTGACCCGGCTCATGGAATTATACTACGAAAAGCCTGTGATCCTGCTCATCGATGAATATGATGTTCCACTTGCGAAGGCAAGCGAAAAGGGGTATTATTCGGAAATGCTGGATGTGGTAAAGGGAATCATGCAGGTGATCAAAGATAATGACTCATTGGAGCTTGCAGTGATCACAGGCTGCCTTAAGATCGCCAAAGAAAGCATTTTCACCGGAACGAATAATTTCGTGTCCGATACCATTTCCGATACGCAGCTCAATGAATACTTTGGATTTACCCAGGACGAAGTGAACCGTCTGCTTGCAGGAGGATATATTGTAGAACCCATTGAAGAAAATCTCACCTATGATGTGCTGGAGGGCTCGGAAGAAAATCTATGGAGCCTGCTGAATCTGACAGGGTATCTGACAAGAGTACGTCTGGAGGAGATTCCGGATCTGCAGCTGCTTCCCGGCCAGTATGCGCTGAAAATTCCCAATAAGGAGGTTCTTGGGATTTTTAAGAAAAGTGTCAAAGCGTGGCTGATGGAAACTACCGCGCAAAAAGACCGGAAAAACCGCAGAGCCGTTGTCCTGGAGGCAAAGCGGACATACGATGAGGATAAGCTGGAGAGTGACTGCGACGAAGCGCTTGCGCAGATTCAGAAGAAACGATATGCGGAAAAGGCAGAGCGCGACGGATATAAGAATGTAGGCAGGCTGGGCATTGCGTTCTTTCAGAAGAAGTGCCTGGTAAAAAAATGTGAAAAGGGGCGGATTTCCGCCCCAAAGCTTCGCTGATAGATTTACAACATTTGTTTCGTTCAGCACCCACTTTTTTATCTGTCTATAGTTTCAAGCTATATTGCAGCAGTGTATAACGATGCCCGTCTTTGCTGTCTATTTTATCTGTCGAAGAGGTCAGCAAAAATCCGAAGGACTTTGCCAATAAATTAGAAGCCCTGTTTTCCTCTCTTGCCGAATAAATGAACTCTTTTGCGCCGAAATTTTCTTTACAATATTGAATCAGGCATCGAAGGATCTGTTTACCAAATCCCTTTCCCACATAATCCGGCCCCAGACAGATTCCGGCTTCCTGATATACGTAAAGTCCGACCTGTTCTACGCCGGCGAACCCGATCGCCTTACCGCTTGATTTTTCATATACGAGATAGGTGTCATGTTCTTTCTGAAACGCGATGGTTTTCAAGATTCTTCTTTTAGCGTCTTCTTCATTTTCCGTAATCTTCCAGGCCATATACTTCGCGCTTTCCGGCTGCGACCAGACGTTGCGGTACAGTTCTTCCCAGTCCGAAAATTTTGCTTTATCAAGAATAAGGCTCTCGGTTTCGATCATTTTCATGTACTCCTTTTTACTTTACCCAGTAATGCGTGACATCAAAGCTCACTGACTTTGTAGAGAGCGGAAGCCGGGAGGGAACCCATTGATACTTCAATATATTGTCCTCCCCTGCTTGCGCTTCAGCGCAATTCATATTATATTTTGTCACCAATTTCCGCAAGGAAATTGCCATATGCAATAGATACATTTGAATCGAAGAAAGAGGACGGATACGATACGACTCCGGAAATCATATTTACCAATAACGCAATGGTAATCCTTACAAAAAAAGGTAACAAGGGTTGGAAATTAAAAAAAGGGCAGACGCTTCATTTTGAAACAGAAGAATATCCTTCCGAAGTAAACCAGGGACGGGGACAGGCTATCATATATACGTATATTTTAGATGGAAAATTGATGAATCAGGATTACGGTGACGGTCGACGCGGACTCTTATCTTCTATAATTGCTATGCGGCCGATTTATCTGGCGCGCAGTATATCTTTCTACAGTTCCTTACTGCCGTCGAATGTCAATATACTACAGTATATCACAGGATGAGCCGCGTAAAAAGAATTTCTTTGCATTCGAACATTGCATTCATTCTACTTTCGCGCTACAATGATTTCAGAAAATCCTTGCAAAGCCTGAACCCTAGAAAGGAGCACCGACATGGGGATATTTTTAAACAGCAGAATTCCTTTTGATTCTTACAGAGCTGCTGCTTCGGAAACCTACTTTGTAGATAAATCTGAGCTGCTCACCGAGCTCATCCCAGCGCTGGGGACAAGCCAGCGTTATTTCTGTATCACCAGGCCGCGCCGATTCGGAAAAAGCGTGATGGCCAATATGGTGGGGGCATTTTTTTCAAAAACCGATGATGCTGCCGGGATCTTCGCAGGGCTGCGGATCGCATCCCCACAGATAAATGAAAGACTTGAAAAAGCAGGCTGCAAAAATTACCAGGAATATTTGAACCGCTATGATATCATTTACATTGATTTCAGTGAAATGCCGGAAAACTGTAATTCCTACTCTGCGTATATCTTCCGGATCCTGATGGGATTGAAAAAGGACCTGGCCGAATCATTTTCGCAATTTGAGATCGATACGGCAGATTCCGTGTGGGATATTTTGACAATGCTGTATCAAAAAACAGGTCAGCGGTTTGTCTTTGTCCTGGATGAATGGGATGCTGTTTTTCACATGGATTTTATCACGGAGGCTGATAAAAAAGCGTATCTGCTCTTTTTAAGATCACTGCTGAAGGACAGAATCTATGCGGAATTGGTCTACATGACCGGAATCCTGCCAATCGCAAAGTACTCCGACGGCTCCGAATTAAATATGTTTGTCGAATATAATATGGCTGTTTCCGAACGTTTCAGTCCGTATTTTGGATTTTCTGATTCTGAGGTGAATCGGCTCTATGACATTTATCAGCAGACTTCCATAAATCCCAGAATCACACGTGATGACCTGCGGATCTGGTATGACGGGTATCACACTGCCGGCGGGGAGCAGCTATATAATCCGCGTTCTGTTGTGTGCGCGCTGACAAATAACCAGCTCCGGAATTACTGGACAAGTTCGGGAACCTATGATTCGGTTTTTGGTTATATTAAGGATAATGTTGCAGATATCCAAGACGATCTTCCGCTGTTGTTCGCGGGGGAGCCCATCCCTTCGGACATCTGCGAATATGCCGCAACCTCCATGCAGCTTGAGACCAGGGATGAAATCTACTCCGCCATGGTGGTTTATGGGCTGCTGGCCTATTCCGACGGTCTGGTATCAATTCCTAATAAGGAGCTGGCAGACAGCTTTGCTTCTATGATGAAACGAGAAAAATCTCTGGGATATATTTATAATCTGGCAAATATTTCTAAAAAAATGCTGGCTGCCACACTTGCCGGGAGGATAAAGCAGGAGAAGGATATGTAGATTTTATTTTCTACCCTGAGCAGAAAAGCGCAGATGCGGTCATTCTGGAATTGAAGATTGACAGCACGCCCGAGGAGGCAATACGGCAGATCAAGAATAAGAACTATGCTCTTCGATTCCAGGGAAGGCTTGGGGAAAAGCCAAAGTATACCGGACGGATCCTGGCGGTCGGGATCAGCTATGGGAAAAAATCAAAAAAACATCTTTGTAAGGTTGAAGTGCTGTAACAGTCGGCGAATGGTTGGATGATCCAAGGAGCCTCCAACCTACAGTTAGAATATTTTTCATATTTCCTGGCTATACTATGTATAATTCAGCTATAGCTGATTCATGAAAAACGACAATGGTATCGCTATGAGGAACATCGATTTATGGAAATAGAAACGCCAACGCATTACACAACGCCCCGTCCGGAGGGACATATCGAAGGTTTTACTTTTTTCTGCAGAACGAACCGTAGCTCCATCTTCATCATGCTGGGCATGCTGCTTCTGACCTATGGGTTCACGCTGTTTCATTTCAGCTTTTCCATCGACACCGAGGAATGTGTCGTCATGCAGATGGATTTTTTTAAGGGATGGATCGGAATCAACCGGTACGGGCTGGTCTTTACGAAATGGCTCACCGGGCTGCTGAGCCTGGTTCCCGGATTTGCCGCGGTTCTGATGGTGCTGACGACCTTTTGTTACAGCCTGGCCTGGATGTATTTTTTTCATTGGATCAAAGGAAAGGACAGCGGACAGACGGAACTGGGCTGGGTATTTCCGGTGCTGCTCTTTTCCAGCGTCCCCATGGTGGAGCTGAGCAGCTTCCAGTGCCAATCCTTTGAAGTCGCGTTTGCCATGCTGGTCTGCGCGGCGGCGCTTTTGCTGGAATGGCAGTGGATCCTGTCCGGCGGGATCCTACGGCTTCTGCTGTCCGTCCTGCTGGGAGTCTGGTGCTTTGCATCCTATCAGGCATTCGTGCCGGTCTATATCTCCGCGTCCCTGGCTTCCTTTCTCCTGGCATATCATAACCGGAGCGACGAGATCGAAGGCCGTGTCTTTCTGGTTTCCATAAAGCTGGCCGCTGTATTTTTGTGCGATTATCTGATTTATTCCCTGCTGGGGAAAATCCTGATGTTCCTGGCAGGCATCGAAGCCGGAGCCTACACAGACAATATGGTCCGCTGGGGAAAAGCGCCCCTGGACGAGATCATAACTTCCCTGAAGCTCTATATCGGCGATGCTGTGCTGGCGAGAAATATCTTCTGGAACCGATGGTATCTATTTGCGGCTGTCGGCCTCTTGCTGATGGCCTTCTGGAAACTTAGAAGAAAAACCGCGGAACGGAAATTTTATCCATATTATATACTCGTAACCTTCCTGTTGCTGGCTTCGCCGTTTTTCCTTCCCGTCCTGCTGGGCGCGCCGCCGGTGGTCCGGGGTCAGCTCGCACTGCCCTTTGTCGCGGCGGCGGGTACGGAAATGATCGGGGAGCGCTTTCTGGAATCCGCGGAAATGCTTTCGGAGCATGGCAGGGGCATCCGGCTTGCCGCGGGAGCGTTCCTGTTTCTTCTTATTTTCAGGGGAAATGTTGTAATGGATAACCGGCTGCTTTATTCGGATTATGTGGTGAGACAGCAGGAAAATGCGCTGACGGAGCGGCTGATCGAGCGGATTGAGACGGTGAACGGCGGGGAAGAGACTGTGGCAGACAGCGGAGAACGAAATGCGGCAGATGGCGGGGAACAAAATGCGGCAGATGGCGGGGAACAAAATGCGGCAGACGACGAAGAGCGAAATGCGGCAGGCGGCCGGGGAACTACGGTAGCCCTCCTTGGAAAATGGTCGCCGGCCTGTAACCCCTCCATGATCCGGGGAGAAACGCTGGGGCGCTCCTTTTATGAATGGGACTACCAGATTCCAGGCTGTACCTGCAAGAGAGTGCTCAATTACTGGCGCGTACTGGGATACGAATATCAGTACCCGGATGCAGAGCAGTGGAAAATGGCGGAAGCGCTTGGAGAACAGATGCCGGCATGGCCGCAGGAAGGCTCAGTGGTTCAGGACGGAGAGCTGGTTGTGATCAAGCTGTCGGAATAATTGCGGATGTCTGCTCCGGAAGATACACGGTATGGCTCCCGTCTACTTGAAAAAACAGCCCTTTCAGTTTTCACTGTCAGGGTCTGTTTTTTTAAACAGATGAAAACCATGAGCAGATCAAAAAAGACAGGCCTCACAAACGAACTTGTGAATGCCTGTCTTACAGAAATTCTGACATCCCCTATATAAGCGTAAAATCTTTCAGCTTTTCAATTTGCTTTCAATTTTCCGATTTGCTTTCAGTTTTGCTTTCAGTTTTCCGATTTGCTTTCAGTTTTGCTTTCAATTCTTTAATTGCTTTCAAAATTTTTCTTTGCTTTCAGTATATATAGTCTGCCATTCTATATACAGTGGCCACTGATCCCTTCACTTTCTTAAGAACTCCCAACGAAACCAATTTATTCAAATACCCTACTGTAGTTGTGGTAGCTCTTCCGCAGATTTTTTCTGCTGTTGAACGGTCAATCTGATCGTGTGTTTTAAAATATTCAACAATTGGATAGATTCTTTTCTTTTCGCTCTCCTTTAAGTTCTCACTGCATACTTCAACCATATGTTCATATACTGCTTTTCTCTTATTTTGCACTTTTTCTATCATCGGCGCAGTTCTATTTTTCGGTTCCACGAGGATCGTAGTCCCATCTACATTTAAAATCATGTCTGTCTGAAAATCCCTGCCCTCCGTAGCTTTATTTCTATCTTTTATTCTATTTGCGCTGAGAACCTGGATGTATTTCCTGCATGCAAACGCTTTTACTGTTATTCCGCTTTCTGTCCTCTTTATAATCGGTAACGCAGCATCGATTTTCTCGCATTCATGCCTTACTTTCAGAAATCCCCTTCCCCAGGATTCAATTTCTCCTGCGCGATAAAACACATCTGCTATCTTGGGATTATATGGTATAGATTCATGTCTTTGATATAATGTATCATCCAATGGAATACTTGCAGGCCATAAGCCTACGTTAAAAATCTCAATGTGATCCTCAAACACTGAAATTTGGATAGGAACACCTTTGGAATATTCTTTGTGATTAATAGGATTTAAGATCAACTCTCTGATCATCCCAACTGAAAGCATATATGTTTCTATTCTCTGCAGCTGCTCATAAGAGATCAATGCTTTAAAATATTTTGTATATATTATATCCACGACCTTATCGGCCTGTGTAATTAAAGGACCGTGAATATCGTCCTGATATATAATATCCGCATCCTCATTCATGCCATAGGTTCCTGCCGGAGCAAAAAAAGCCACTTTTAGATATGCGCCTGTTACATATTGTTCCGGATCCGGATGAAATAGCAAGACAGCCGCTCTCGTCAAATATTCTCCGTCATATAGTTTTAAATTTCTTAACAGGAGATCATCCGATACCTCAACATCAGACTTACTCATCCTTTTATTTTCTACAGCCTTCGAACGAAAAGCATTTAGAGCATTTCTATCCAGATCAGATAATGACACCCCTGGTACAGGAACCGAATCCCACGTCTTTCCTGCCCGCTCCAGCAAAAAATTCTGCAGTTCAAATCCCTGCAGTTCACGAAGTGTTGACCCCGATCTTTTGTAATACTTTCCTTCACAGCTGATTGCGAACGGATATTTATCGATTGTTATTCCAATATAGTCCAATGTTCCATCAAGATTTACATAAACTGGATTTTCTGCTTCCAGCTTTAAAATTGCCTTTTCATATTTGTTTAATTCTATATCCTTGCTCTTCTCAATCGTATAAGAGTTCATGATACCTGCAACATATTTATTAACGAGTTTATTAGCTATATCAGCCGGAATGTTATCACCATATTTAATATTAGTCCCCTGCCGTTCTGCATGATGTATTCTTATGCTTGCTACAATTCCCAATTTGTCATTAATTTTGTTCGGCAGAGATTCAAGTAATTTTCGCGGCTCTTCAAGCCCCACGACATATCCGTCATCATTCACTCCTACATAAAGTGTTCCCCCGTCTACATTTGCATAGCCGCATAGCCACTTAAGAAAATCATCGCTCCAAGACCATTTCCACTCCGTAGTTTGATTTTCTTCTTCTGATCCGTTTTGGATATTATCATATAATTCCATCTCTATACTCACCTCAAGAAACTTCCTTTTGCTAAATTGCATCCCCCGGTTTAATCCAATATAATTAACCTTATGTTTCGATTTGCTAAATTTATTGTATTGGATTTTATATAAGATTTTTTAATTATATGTTATAGCCGACAAACTTACAAGGTATATAAAAAGAATTTTTTCCACCTGTACGGTTGCAATCCGAAATCACAGTTTTATGCAATTTATTGCAATAAAACTATGATTATGGATTAGCAACCTACTCATGAATGAGCAAAAAGCGGCTGCGTTAGCAGACGTAAGAGTGCATTAGCACGATTTTTGCGAATGGATGAGCCGGTTGGAGACTCTTTACAGCATCCAACCGTACAGGTGGAATTTTTTGATCCCTGCCGGCTATTCTTTCACGCCGCCCAGGGTTACGCCTGCGATGATGTACTTGGACAGGAGCAGGTATACGATGATGATCGGCACGATGGCCACCAGGATCATGGTATAGATCTTCCCCATGTCAAAATTCATGTAATCCGCACCACGGAGTGTCGCGATCAGGATCGGCACCGTCATCTTATCCTTGGACTGGATGACCAGCGCTGGAACGAAGTAATTGTTCCAGGAGCCGACAAAGGAAAAGATTGCCTGCACCGCGATCGCCGGTTTCATGATTGGAAGCACGATCCGGTTGAAGGTCCGGAATTCTCCGCAGCCGTCAATCCTTGACGCCTCCACCAGTGACAGCGGAAGGGAAGACTGCAGATAGCTGTGCATAAAGTAGAACACGGAGGGCGATGCGATGGACGGGATGATCAGCGGAAGCAGGGAGTCATACATTCCCATATTCGTGATCAAACGCAGGAAACCCATTGCGGTTACCTGTGTCGGCATGACCAGGATCGCCATGATAAATGTAAATGCCGCCTTCTTCAACTTGAAGTCGTAAGCATACAGGCCGTAAGCCGTCAATGCCGAGAAATACGTGCAGATCGCCGCGGAGCATCCGGAAACGATCAGGCTGTTCAGGATCCCCCGAAACATCGGGAAGGTTCCGTCATTGGCTACACTGCTCAGGTTTTTCAGCAGATAGCTTCCCGGCAGCGCGGAAAATCCTTTCTGCAGATCCGCGTGGGACCGCGTCGCGTTGACGATCAGTATGTAGAAGAAAAACAGACACATAAACGACAGAAGGATCAATACGATATGTGCGATGATACTCCGTAAATGGCTTGGCTGTTGTGATTTCATAGACTATCCCCTCCTCTGCTGCTTTCTCTGCTGTTTTCTTGCTTTCTTTGCCGCTGCCTTGGAGCCGTCCGGATCGTCATTATTGGTCATACGGTATACGATAAAGCAGAGGATACCGCTGACGATGAACAGGTAAACAGACAGCGCGCCTGCCATACCATAGTTCCTGCTCTTCAGATGGCTGTTCAGAAACATGATCAGGGTCATGGACGTACGGTCCGGAGTACCCTGTCCGTTTGTCAGGATCTGCGGAACGTCGAACATCTGCAGACCGCCGATGATGGCTGTGATCAATGTGTAGGCAAGGATCGGCCGTATCTGCGGCAGTGTAATATAGAAAAACCGCTGGAAGCTGTTGCAGCCGTCCAGATCTGATGCTTCAAAGATATCCGGGCTGATCCCCATGATCGCGGCCATCAGCATAATGGTTGAATTTCCAAACCACATCAAAAAGTTCATGAATCCGACCAGTGACCTGGTCCCAAGAGCTGTCCCCAGGAAATCAATGGGCTGGCCGATAAGCCCCATGGACATCAGGATCGAATTGACCGGTCCGTTGGTGGAAAACATGGTAAAAAATAGCATGGCAAAGGCGGACGCCATGATCAGATTCGGCAGATAAATGACCACCTTAAAGAACTGTGTCCCATGGAGCTTGAGCCTCGCGTCTACGAACCACTCCGCAAGCACCAGCGCGATCACAATCTGGGGAATAAAACCGATGATCCACAGGATCAGGGTATTTGCGCCGTATTTCAGCATATCCGATTTCAGGAGGCTTGCATAATTGGCCATCCCGACAAAATTGGGGCCGATCTCTTTAATTCCCGAACGATAGTATTCAAAAAAGCTGTATCGGACGGTATCTACCAGAGGAATCAGGGAGAAAATGAAAAAGCTGATAAAAAACGGAAGGATAAAAATATAACCCCATTTTGAATAGTCCACTTTTTTACGTTTTGCTTTCATAGACTGTCATTCCTTTCTTTTCGTATATTTAGTCCGGCCATTCTATCTCGGTAATATCCGGATAACGTTCTATGATCGCAGTCTCAAAGTTTGCTTTTGCCTTGTCGTAGTCCACTTTTCCCTGCAGATAATCACTGAACGCGTTCTGGATCAGCTCCACACATCCCTGGTCATAGGCGCAGAGAGGTGCGATCTTGATATTTTCCGCAACCGGCGCAAAGTATGTAAACGGATTCTGTCCTCCCAGAAATTCCGAAGCATAGGAATCATCCTTTGCCGCTTCCTGCATTCCGCTTGTCGTATTTGTAAAATCTGAGTAGTCCTTGGAAATCTTCAGCAGATTCTCTTTGTCCACGGTGACCGACAGGATAATGTCTTTTACATGCTCCGGATTATCTGTGCCTGTACATGCATGTACATAGGAACCGCCCCAGTTGTATTCCTGCGGAGGATTGGTCACGGCCCATACGCCGTCATCTCCATCCCAGTTTGGTTTCAGGGTAAAATCAATTCCCCACGCCGGGAACAGGAATGCGAATACCTTGGACGCAGAGCCCATAGCCTTGTTCCAGTCGTCATTCCACTGGCCCTTTACCGTCTTGTCAAGATAGCCTGCGTCCAGCCACTCCTTGGAATCATTGACCCAGTCCACGATCTTCTGATCCACCTTGATGGTAGATTCTCCCGGACTCACCCAGGAATTTTCAATGCTGTTGCCATACAGCCGGAATGTGTCCGCATAGGAGGAAAATGTAAAATATCCCTTCGCCTTGAGCTCTTCCGCCGTTGTCTTCATGGTATCCCAATCCTTGACCTTTCCGCCGATCTCCTCCGGATCATCCGTACCGAATACTTCCTTCGCAATGTCCCTGCGGTATACCAGCAGCCCCGGGCAGCACTGCCAGGTAGAGCCTCTCTGAACTCCTTCCGTATCCGAAGCAGTTACCTTCGTAAAATCATACTGGTCCGACAGGTCCTTGTCCGGATCAATTCCCAGATCTTTAAGCGGGATCGCTACATCTGCCTCGGCGTCTGTATATTTATTTACATAATCTGTCTCGGACAGGAAGATATCCACCTTGTCATCTGCTGCCGCGTCCGCCTGTTTCATCAATGCTTCATCCAGCTTCTGCTGGTAGACACCGTCCTGGTTCGGATTGATGATCCAGTGAATCTCCGTACCGTCATTTAACGTAGTCACGGTTCCGTCCGAAGAAGTCTCCTTCACCTCCGGATAAACAGCCTCCACACGCTCCCGGAACTCATCGTTCCAGCTATAGATATTGATGACCTTGCCCTCTTCGCCGCCGGATGCCCCTTCTGCCGACCCGCCGTCAGAGCCGGAGCCGGATTTGCTTCCACAGCCTGCCAGTGAGCCTGCTGCCATAGCCGTAGCCAATACGATGCATACTACTCTCTTTTTCATTTTAAAAAAACCTCCTCTTCATTCTGCGGAGCTGCGCCCCGCTTTTTTTAGTATGCCCGGATTATAGCGCATAATTTTCTGACGATATATTACGGATTTTAACAAAATATCAAATTCATGACCCTATTGCAGATTCTTTAACAATCTCTCAAAACAGCGAAGCGACATCATTCCTCATGCGGCTGTGCGCATCATATTATACTCACGGCCGATGAAATCTGGCGCGCAGTATAACATTTCAGGTCATGATTCTGATATTTTTCTCATGATTCTGATTTTCATAATTTCACTCTTTCTATTATGATGTTTCTATACCTGAGGAACTGCCGGAAAAACTCATGCATCTCGATGAGCGGCAGGAGTTATGGGATGCCCTGTGGGTATGAAACAGCAGGAAAGGAGCAAAACATTGAAACATCTGAAATTTATTGATGAGCACGGCAGCTTTGTGATGGAGCAGCCGGAAAATACGAGTTACTTATACTTCCCGCTTGCTTCCGAGGCCGGATTGAAAAGCGCCGTTACGCCGAACCTGGGCGGGGATGCCAAAATTGACCAGGAAAGCTTCCTTTTAGAGCCTGTCAGTTCCGAAAATCTGCACAGCAGCCGTTCCGGCCGCAACTTCTGGTTTGTAAAAAATGACGCCGGAGTATTTTCGGGCGCCGGAGCACTTTCGAATACGGGGGCATGTCCGGACACGGAGACCTGTTTGGCCGCAGGAGTATTTTCAGCCGCGGGCGCCTCTGCGCAACAGGAGGCGGACAAATTCACCAAGCTGCAGGATGACAGCGAACTGACAGCCGGATTTATGTATCACACGGTCAAAAGGACTTCCAGGGTCCACCAGCTCGAAACCTCGGTGACTTCATTTATCCCCAACGGAGAGCAGGCGGAGATCATGTACGTGACTGTGCAGAATCTTTCAAATACCATGCAGGATCTGACGCCTTACGCTGCCGTCCCCATCTACGGGCGCAGCGCGGACAACATCCGGGACCATCGGAATGTAACCTCCATGCTCCACCGCATCCGCACAGACCGGCACGGAGTTTTTGTCTGCCCCACCATGTCCTTTGATGAGAAGGGGCACCGTCCCAACAGCCGGATCTATTATGTCATGGGCTGCACGGGGACGGGCAGCGCGCCGGCTGCTTTTTATCCCACGGTGGAAGCGTTCCTCGGTGAAGGAGGCACCTTTACGCACCCCCGGGCCGTATACGAGGGATATCCCGGATGCCCGGCCCATACCTCCGCGGCAGGAAAGGAGGCCATGGGCGCTTTCCGTTTTGAGCCGGTTTCCCTGGCTCCCGGCGGGCGGGCGGACTACATCGTCCTTCTGGGAACGGAAAAGAGCGAAGAGCGCATTTCCCGCATTTTTGAAAAATACAATACCTCCGAAAAGGTACTGCGTGCCCTGGAGGATACCAAAACCTGCTGGCAGGATCGGGTCTCTGTCCGTTTCCGCACCGGGGACGCGGATTTTGACTGCCTGATGAAATGGATCTGCTTTCAGCCGTTTCTGCGCCGCCTGTTCGGCTGCTCCTTCCTGCCCCACCACGACTACGGCAGAGGCGGACGGGGATGGAGGGATCTCTGGCAGGACTGCCTCTCCCTGCTGCTGATGGAGCCGGACCGGGTGGGCAAAATGATCGCCGCAAATTACGGCGGTGTCCGCATCGACGGGACCAATGCCACCATCATCGGCGACGGAGACGGCAATTTCATCGCGGACCGGAACGGCATCCCGCGGGTCTGGATGGATCATGCGCTCTGGCCGCTGATGACCACCAGGCTCTATATCGACCAGACCGGGGATATTGAAATCCTGAACAAAACGGTTTCCTATTTTAAGGACGCCCAGACTATGCGGGGAAATGATGTTGATTCCCTGTGGGATCCGGAAACCGGAAACAGACAGCGCACCGCTGCCGGAGACATTTATACCGGAACGATCTTAGAGCACCTTCTCATCCAGCAGCTCACCGCCTTTTATGAGACAGGCGCGCACAACATCTGCCGTCTCCGCGGCGCTGACTGGAACGACGCGCTGGATATGGCTTCCGAGCATGGAGAAAGCGTGGCCTTCACCTGTGCCTACGCCGGCAATCTGCTGGAGCTTGCGGCCATGATCCGCAGCCTGGATGAGCATTCCTCCGCGCATACCGCCGAACTCCTGGAAGAGACCGCGATCCTGCTGGACAACAGCTCTGAAGCCTTCGGCGACATTGACAAAAAGCGCCGGATCCTGTCCGACTATACCGCGCAGTGCAGGCACACGGTCAGCGGAAGGCGTGTCCGTGTCCCCCTCTCCTCCCTTTCGGTCAACCTGATCCAGAAAGCCAACTGGCTCATGGAATACCTGCGGGAGCATGAATGGATTGAAGGCCCCGGCGGGGAAGGCTGGTTCAACAGCTATTACGACAACCACGGCCGCGCGGTGGAGGGCTTTTTCGGAGACCAGGTCCGCATGATGCTGACAGGACAGGTCTTTGCCATCATGAGCGGAACCGCGCAGGACGCGCACATCGAAAGGATCACCAAAAGCGCTGACCATTATCTCTACCAAAAGGAGATCGGCGGCTACCGCCTGAATACAGATTTTCATGAACTGAAATTTGACATGGGGCGCATGTTCGGATTTGCCTACGGGGAAAAGGAAAACGGCGCGGTCTTTTCCCATATGACCGTCATGTACGCCAACGCCCTCTACCGGCGGGGCTTCGCGAGAGAAGGCTGGAAAGCCCTGAAAACCCTTGCCGATACGGCCCTGGATCTTGACACCAGCCATATCTACCCCGGCATCCCGGAATACTTCCGCTCCGACGGCCGCGGAATGTACCACTACCTGACCGGCGCCGCAAGCTGGTTCATGCTCACCATGATCACCGAGGTCTTCGGCGTCCGCGGAGAGTCCGGCAGCCTGATCCTGTACCCCAAACTCCTGGCCTCCCAATTCGATGAGGAATGCCGCGCCTCCCTCACCGTCCCCTTTGCCGGCAGACTTTTTACAGTGATATATGAAAACAAACAGCGGAAAGATTTCGGCTCCTACCGCATCGCCTCCGCAGCCTGCGGTCAAGTGCCGCTCGCAGTCAGCGAAGATGCCTACGTAGTCCTCCCCCGCGAAACCCTGACCGCCCTCCCCAATGTGCCGCACACGATCACTGTAACTCTGCTGTAAACCTGTACGTTTCAGCCGAAAGCGCAGCTCAGACAAAAATCATTGTCCAAAGGAACCTCTCAAAAAACGCCGGCACTTAGCGAGGTTTTTTCGAGCTTAGTTCCGCTGCGTTTTTTGCGAAGCGAAAGCGGGGTGACGCGGACAATGATTTTTGTCTGAGCGTCCCCCCTCTCTAAACCACATATAAAGAAAGGAAACATTCCCCATGAACTACGGATACTTTGACCCCCTGAACCGAGAATATGTGATCACCCGCCCGGACACCCCGGCCCCCTGGGTCAACTACCTGGGCTCCCCGGAATACGGCGCCATCATTTCCAACAACGCGGGCGGCTACAGCTTTGCAAAATCCGGCGCAAACGGCCGGATCCTCCGTTACATTTTCAACAGCTTCGACCAGCCCGGGCGCTACCTCTACCTCCGGGACAACGACTCCGCCGACTACTGGTCCGCCTCCTGGCAGCCCGTCGGCAAGCCTCTGGATCTGTGCAGGTACGAATGCCGCCACGGCATGGGCTATACCGTAATGACCGCCGATTACAGCGGGATCCGCTCCGAAGCCGCTTATTACGTCCCCCTCGGAAAATCCTATGAGGTCTGGACGCTTTCCGTTTCCAATCATTCGGAGCGCGCCAGGGATCTGACCCTGACCGGCTATGCCGAATTTACAAACCACAGCAATTACGAACAGGACCAGGTGAATCTGCAGTATTCCCTGTTTATCACAAAGACCCTGTTTGAAAAGAACCGGATCATCCAGCAGATCCACGGCAATCTGGACGCCCTCCCGGAGGACGGGCAGGTAGATTCCAAAAATGTGACCGAGCGCTTCTTCGGCCTTGCCGGAGCCGAGGCCGCATCCTACTGCGGGGAAAAGGAGCATTTTCTGGGAAAATATCACAGCTACGGCAATCCTCAGGGTGTCATTTCCGGCAATCTGGGAAATGTAACCAGCTACAATGAAAATTCCTGCGGCGCCCTTTCCTGTCAGGTCACGCTGGCGCCGGGGGAAACGAAGACCATCCTGTTTGTGCTTGGACCGGACGGCTCCGAAGCCGCGGCCTCCATCCTGGATTCCTATGCGGATCCGGCAGCACGGGCAGAACAAGAGCTGCAGGAATTAAAGTCCTTCTGGTACGAAAAGCTGGATCACTTAAAGGTCTGTACTCCCAGTCCGGAATTTGATACCATGCTCAATACCTGGAATGCCTACAACTGCTTCATGACATTTATCTGGTCCAGAGCCGCCTCCTTCATCTACTGCGGCCTGCGCAACGGTTACGGCTACCGGGATACCGTGCAGGATATCCAGGGCATCATCCACCTTGCCCCGGAAATGGCGGCGGAAAAGCTCCGCTTTATGCTCTCCGCCCAGGTCAGCTGCGGCGGCGGACTGCCCCTTGTAAAGTTCACCCACAGTCCGGGACAGGAGGATACGCCCGATGACGCTTCCTACCGGCAGGAGACCGGGCATCCGGCTTACCGCGCGGATGATGCCCTGTGGCTCTTTCCCACGGTCTGGAAATACATTTCCGAAACCGGAAATCTGGATTTTCTGGATGAGATCATCCCCTTTGCAGACAAGGAGGAGGATAGCGTTTATGGGCATCTGCAGCGTGCGGTCCGGTTCTCTCTGGATCACCTGGGTCCCCACGGCATGCCTGCCGGACTCTACGCGGACTGGAACGACTGCCTGCGCCTGGGCGCGGACGGGGAATCTTCCTTTGTCGCCATGCAGTTTTACTATGCGCTGGATATTTTAAAGAGATTTGCCGAGTATAAAAAGGATGCGGACTATGTGAAATATCTGGAAGAAAAGCTAGAAGAGGCCGGAGCCATCATCCAAAATCTGTGCTGGGATCATGACCGGTTTATCCGTGGATATACGGAAAGCGGAAAGCGGATCGGCGCCCCGGCTGATCCGGAAGCCAGCCTGTGGCTGAACCCCCAGAGCTGGGCGGTCATCAGCGGGCTTGCCTCCCCCGGCCAGGCCGATGCGGCATTGGAAAATGTATATAAAAATCTGAACACAGACTACGGCGCCCTCCTGATGGATCCGCCTTACCACGCTCACGCATTTGACGGGGCGCTTGCCGTCATCTACAACCAGGGGACCAAGGAAAATGCCGGCATCTTTTCCCAGTCCCAGGGATGGCTGATCCTGGCGGAAGCCCTCCGGGGGCATGGGGAACGCGCTTTCACCTACTTTATGGAAAACGCCCCGGCCGCCCAGAATGACCGGGCGGAGATCCGCCGACTGGAGCCCTACTGCTACGGCCAGTTTACGGAAGGCCGCGCCAGCGAACATCCGGGTCGCTCCCATGTCCATTGGCTGACCGGCACCGCTTCCACGGTCATGGTCGGATGCGTGGAAGGGATCCTGGGTCTGCGGCCGGATCCGGAAGGAATCCGGATCGCCCCGTCCATCCCGAAGGGCTGGGAGCACCTGGAGATTGAGAAGGATTTCCGAGGAAAGCATCTGCATATCCGGATTGAGAACCCGGACGGCAGAGAATCCGGTTTTCAAAAGCTGATCCTCAATGGGAGGGATCTGGACAGCAACTACGTCTCCGCCGAACTTCTTGAGGAAGAAAATGAGATTCGGCTGATCCTCTGAAAATGGTCCGCCTGCAGGCTGCTAAACGGAGATTTCGGATTGCAGCCGTACACGCGGAAAAATGTTACGGCGCAGCATCTGCCATATGCTGCGCCGTCTGTTTCATCGATTTTCCTGATCCTCTCCGATCCCATTTTCCCCATCGATATCCCACTGGATCATATGATTGATGTCCCGGTATTTCTTCGGGGTCATGCCCACCGCTTCGCGGAACTGCTGTATAAAATGGCTCTGCGAGGAGAAGGACAGCCGATTCGCGATGTCGATCATGGAATACTCGCTGTACTGCAGCAGATTCTTTGCCATCTCGATCTTCTGCCCGCGTATATAGGCGCTGACGGAATCCCCCGTCTCCTTCTTAAACAGCCGGGAGAGGTAGCTGGAAGACACCCCCAGGGCATCCGCCAGGTCTTCGATCGTGATCCGCTCCTTGATATGGGAATAAATGTACTCCTTGCAGGCATTGATATGCCGGGAATTGGTATCGCTCCGGCAGATCCTGCGCATCTTTTCCGCAAAGTCCAGAACCATCGCGTCATGCAGATTCCGCACTCCCTGTACCGTATGGATATCATCCAGCTTCTGAATGTAAAAATCACTCATCCGGAACGCCTGCTCCAGCTCCATCCCTTTCTGCTTGCAAAGACGCGTGACCATTGCCGTCGTGATCACAAAATGATACTTCAGGTTTGTAACCGGATTCCTGGACAGCACGCCGACTCCCTCACTGTCAAGAAACCGTTCCTGCTCGCAGTTCTCCCGGACTGCGTCCAGATCCCCATTGGTCACTGCCTGGTAAAATAAAAACTCTTCTGTCGGCGGTCTGTGCTCCACCTCATCCAGATCATCCTCAGCTTCCAAAAGAAGCCATTCATCCTGATAGCCCATAGTATTCCCCTTTTCCGGTCAGCAGAAGAATCAGACTGCTGTATTTTCTTCTTTATATATGACCTTACAGGTTTTCTTATAGCACGCCACTCCATAAGCGTGGACTTCTTTCATGCCCATTTCCTTTAAAAGGGCAGTATAAGAATTGTCTTCAATCTGTTTCATGGCTTCGGAACATCCGCCGTCAAACGCGCCATGCTCCGCGTATTTGATTTCAATGACGCAGCCGATCTTTTCTTTCGGGATCGTAATAAAAATATCCGTATAGCCAATACCGGATTCCAGATTGGATTTTACGACCCAGTCTGCTTCGGATTGCAATAGGCCAAGTAATAAACCATGGTAAAAGCAGGCACTTGAGTTCCGTCTTTTGGAACTCTTAGTGATCGCTTTCCCTGTGGGCAAATTTTCTTTCATTTCTTTTTTCACAAACGTATCCCGTATGCTGATGGATTCGGACATAAATTCGTTAAATAATGCTTCAAATTCACCGGCATTGCCTGTTTTTATCGCAGTACAGAAGCTGTTCCACCGGGCTGTTCTGCTGATGATCTTTCTGTTAAACCATGAGCGGATCTTATTTGTATATATTTCGCGGACCTCCCTGTTCGGGATGACAAGCCTGTGCAGCTTCTCATCCGGCTTGTCGGCATCGGTCAGATAGCCTGTCGCAAAGAGTATACTCCACAGATACGTCTGGCGGATATCCTGATCCTCATGATCAAGGTCGGTGTAGGTCAGCTCCGGTCTCAGTTCTCTCTCTACAGATTCGCCGGAGATTAAAGCTTCGATCTGTTCTCGCACCGTAGCTGAAGCATTTTCAAGAATATCCTGTACAATTGCATTACTGCTGCTGTTTTCCCAATGAGCCTCCATAGGAGCATCTTTTGATTCTAAAAATTTATCGCATTGATTGAGAACATCCCATGGACAATATATATCTGTATCCCCAAAATGATAACCATCGTACCATTCTTTCAGGTCATCGAATTTTTCATTCAATCCATAGTAGGAAAGAAGTTCTTTCACATCATCTGTTGTAAATCCAAAATACCCGGCATATCGTACATCCGATATCGTCCTGACCTTAAAATTATTGAGCCCCGTAAAGATACTCTCCTTTGCAATCCGAAGGCACCCTGTAATGACGGCAAATTGCAGATGCGGGTTCGTTTTTAAAACCTGGCTGAACAAAGAACGGATCAGGCTGACCATCTCCGGATAATATTTGTTCTGGTAAGCTTTATCCAATGGTACATCATATTCATCGATGAGCAGGATCACCGGTTTTTCATAGTGCTTATACAATAGATTTGATAATAGTCTCAGACTTCCTGTCAGATACGTTGTTTTTTCAAAATCCTCCAACAACAGCCGTTCCAACTGTTTTTTCTCATATTCCGTGAGCTTCGGGCTGTCCATCAGCATTTGGAAACGCATGGCTTCTACATTGACCACTGAGCCCAGCATATCCTTTGCGTCTTCATAATTGCGGCCTTCCACATCCTTCAGACTGATGGAGATCACCGGATACTTCCCCATATGGGCTTCGCACAGTTCTGTCTCCTCTGAAATCTTAAGCCCCTGGAAAAGAGAAGGGTCTGTTCCGATTTCAAAAAAAGTCCGCAGCATATCCATGTTCAGGCTCTTGCCAAAACGGCGCGGGCGGGTGATCAGATTAACCTCCGCCCAGGATTTTAACAGATCCTTTATGAAGCCTGTTTTATCGACATAGTAAAATCCAGCTGTACGGATTTTTCTGAACATCTCAATTCCGATAGGGAGTTTTTCTTTTTCCATTCTCATCATATTCATACCAAACCACCTGACATTATTTACGGCTCTGTTTCTTAAAAGCAGTGAAAAAAAGTATGCAGAATGCCTCAAACCGCAGACTTCTTAGTTCCAAGATAAACATAGCATAAAAGCAGAGAACATGCAACGGATTGCTGGTTCGAATAGAATCATTTTTCACATTGTAATGCATTGCCCCATTGAAACAATGTCCCGGGCTTGCTATACTATCAACAGCAGAAGGGGCGTTGCATGTCCCACCTTGACCAGGCGTAACATGCAACGAAGGGGGATTCTTTTCCCCGCATCCATCCACTCCAACAGAAAGAAGAATCACACCATGCAGACACAAATTTTAGTCATCGAAGACGACGAGCTCTTAAATTCCGGCCTATGCTACAATCTGCAGAAGCGCGGCATCACTCCTTTTTCCGCATACGGTATCGAAGAGGCGAAGTCCCTCTTAAAGCAGGAGCATTTTGACCTGATCCTGCTGGATGTCAATCTGCCCGACGGAAATGGATTTGATCTTGCCAGGGAAACCATTTCCCGCAGCGATGTCCCCTTTATTTTCCTGACGGCCCACAATCTGGAGGAGGAGATCATCCAGGGGCTGCGCTTTGGCGCGGACGATTATATCGTAAAGCCGTTCAGCGTCAAGGTGCTCATGGAAAAGATCCAGACTGTACTGAGGCGATGTTCCGGCGCGCAGGGGCAAAAGGTCTATACGGCCGGAAGCCTGTCCGTTGACCTGGAAAACCGGATCGTAAAAAGCCGGGGGAACGTGGTTTCCCTCACGCCCACGGAGTTTGAGATATTGGAAGTATTCTGCCGGAACCGGGATCAGATCCTGACCAAGGACATCCTTCTGGAAAAGATCTGGGACCGGAAGGAAAATTATGTCAATGAGCATACGCTTTCCTTAAACGTGAGCCGGTTGAGAAATAAGATCGCGGACGGGGAGCATGAGTATATCAAGACCATTTATGGCTTAGGCTATAAATGGGTCGGGGGGCGCAAATGACGGGGGTGATCGCCGCAGCCGTTTTGTTCTGCGGCCTGATCAGCCTGTGCATTTATTTTCATTTCCGCAGGCAGTTTGTCCGTCTTTCCTCGGATCTCTGCCGCTACGCGGAACAGGTCATGCAGGGAGAATCTGTGCCTGACCAGCAGAACCGGGAAACGCTCACCTCCAAGGTGGTGATGGAGCTGGAGAAAATGCAGCGGACGACCGCCCTGCGTCTGGAAGAAAGCAGAAGGGAAAAGCAGCAGCTCCTGGAAATGATCTCGGAGATCACCCATCAGATCAAAACGCCGGTTTCGAATCTCAGGATGTACTGCGAGATGCTTTCGGAGGAAGACGCACCGATGTTTCCGTCCAATCAAGTGATGGAACAGCAGCTCATCAAGCTGGATTTTCTCCTGGACACGCTTTTGAAGGCTTCCCGGCTGGAAACGGATATGATCCATCCGGACATGGAAAACCGCAGGATCCTTGACACGCTTGCGGCCGCCGTCAATAATATCATGCATAAGGCTGAACTCAAAAATATCGATATCTCTGTGGACTGCCGTTCCTCGATCCAGATCTGCCACGACAGAAAATGGACGGCAGAAGCCATTGAAAATATTCTGGACAACGCGGTGAAGTATACGCTGGAAAACGGGAGCATCCAGATCTCCGTCCGGGTCGGGGAAATGTATACGGAGATCCGGATACAGGATACGGGAAAAGGCATTGAGCCGGCCCATATCAACGACATTTTCAAACGGTTTTACCGGGAAAAGAGTGTGTCGCAGGAGGAAGGGCTCGGTCTGGGATTGTATCTCGCAAGGTATATTATTACGCTGCAGAAGGGGTATATCGCCGTCCGCTCCGCGCCGGGGGAGGGAAGCTGCTTCTCCGTCTGCCTTCCGAACCGGGTCTGAACAGGGTGCCTTGCGGACGCACTCTTACGTCCGCTAACGCAACCGTACAGTCAGAAAATGTTTCGATTTTGATACTTTTCTTTTTGAGTCTGAAACAGGATCGATACCATTCGCGCCTATCATAAAGATATCAGCTGTACGGTTGGATGCTCCAAGGAGTCTCCAACCTATTCATTCAGTTGGCAAAGATATCGAATACACGAGGAGATGATAGACATGAATATTTTACGCACCAGTGATCTCAAAAAATATTACGGCGAGGAGCCGGTTCTGGTGAAGGCTCTGGACGGGATCACCATGGAGATCGAGCAGGGCAGTTTTACCGCGGTTGTCGGGACTTCCGGCTCCGGCAAGAGCACGCTCCTCCACATGCTGGGCGGCCTGGATACGCCCACAAGCGGAAGTGTCGTCGTAGACGGCCAGGAGCTGAGTGGAATGAACCGGAACGAGCTTACCATTTTCCGCAGGAGGAAGATCGGATTTATTTTCCAGAATTACAACCTTGTCCCGAATCTGACCATATATGACAATATCGTCCTTCCGGTGGAGCTGGACGGCCGGGAACCGGATGAAACGTATATGATGGAGGTCGTCCGCACCCTGGGGCTGGGGGATAAGCTGTCCAGAAAGCCCGGCAAGCTGTCCGGCGGGCAGCAGCAGCGTGCCGCCATCGCGAGGGCGCTGGCCGCCAAACCCGCCATCATCCTGGCCGACGAACCCACGGGAAATCTGGACAGCCGCACAAGCCAGGAGGTGATCGGCCTGCTCCAGACCACCAGCAAAAATTTTCACCAGACCATTGTCATGATCACCCACAACGATGAGATCGCCCAGTCAGCGGACCGCACGATCCGCATCGAAGACGGAAAGATCGCGGAAAGCAGGTGGCAGTGATGGGACTGAACAAAAATAATAACCGCCGGCTGCTTTTCCGGCTTGCCAAAAATAACCTGCTTTCCAAGAAGCTGTCCGCCTTCTTTTCCGCGCTGTCCATCCTGCTGGCGGTTCTGTTGGTCTCCACTCTTTCCCTTTACCTCATGGGCTATCATTTTGCGGAGCAGCAGATCCTCGAAAAAATGCAGCACGTCATTTATATGGATGTGACCGCCGAACAGGTGGAAAAGCTGGGAAATGATGAGCGGACTGCGCTTTCGATTCCTTACAAATTCAGCGAAACGGATTTTCAGGCAGGGGACGCCAAATATCATTATACCTTCTTCGGAAGCCATGACAGCGCCATAGAAACCTATCAGCTTGCGGAAGGCGCGGCACCTGAAAAATATAATGAGATTGTGGTGGATACGGCCTTTATAGACGCATTGAAGAAAGCAGCGGCCCTGGAAAACGGGGGCAGGATCGGCTCCGCAGTCACTCTGGACACGGGAAGCGGCATGGAAGAATTTGTCATCACCGGACTGACAGAGAAAGCATTTCCGTCTTCCTCATACAGCGTCTATGTTTCCCGGGAATTTGCGGAGAAGAGCGCTTTGATGAAGCAGATCCCCTATGAGGCTCTTGTGCGCCTCCTGGATACGGACGGCATGCCTTATACCGCATTTACCACGCTGGTCTACCAGCTTGCCGCCGATCATGGGATCAGCCGGACAAATGTCAATCCCAACGGGAAATTCGGCGAATCGCTCCAGAAAGGAAATTCCGGATTGTATGTCGTTTTCTTCGTCGCCGTCCTGCTCTTTTTTGCCGGCGGGCTCGTGATCTACAGTATCTTTTATTTTTCCGTGATGTCCCGGGTGCGGCAGATCGGGCAGTTCCAGACCATCGGGATGACCCCGGTGCAGGTCCGGAAAATGATACGGCGGGAGGGCTGGCTGCTCAGCGCGGTCTCCATTCCCCCGGGACTGCTGCTTAGCGGGATCATTGCGTATATCCTGCTGCCGGCCGGATGGAACTGGAAAAATTATGGGATCGTCTGTCTCCTCGCGGCGGCTGCGGCAAGCTTCATTGTACAGTTCTCCATCCGCAGGCCCGCCTCCTTTGCGGCGAAAATTTCCCCGGTGGACGCGGCAAAGAGTACGGGGAGCGATGAAGCGGATGGGCGGCGGCGGAAAAAAAGAACCGCAGCGGAAAATGCCGCCCACGATGCAGCGGCACTGCAGCAGATTGATTCAGCGGACGCCGCGCCCGGCGCATTCCCGGCGCAGCATTTCTCTCCTGCCCGCCGCAGACCCTTGTCCCCATACACACTGGCCCGGCAGGAAAGCCAAAGCAACCGGAAGAAATGGCGGCTTACGACAGCGTCCCTTGCCTTTGGCGGCATCCTGTTTATGGCGGCATCCACCTGGAATGCCTCCTGGGACGAGGAAGCATTTTCCAGGCAGGATTTTTTCCGAAACGGGGAATACGTTCTCTCTTATCTGTACAGCCACACATCGCCGAAAACCTACGGGATCACAGATATGCAGCTGACCGGCCATCTGAGTGAGGAACTAAAGCAGCGCATCCGGCAGATTCCTCATGTGAAGGATGTGCAGACGGCACACACCGCGATGGGTGTAATCGAACGCAATGGGAGTACATTTACACAGACCTTCTACCCCCTTACGGAAAATGATACCGAATATTTTCAGTTGGACGCCGAGGGGAACAATACCTATGAATATCTGGCGGAGCACGATGCCATCCTGATCACCAGGCCGGAATTTTACGAGCAGCTCACCGGGGCTCCGTTTGTACCCGGAGAAATGCTGACCGTCCGGTATTTTAACGGAGAGGAGCATCAGATTGAACTGGAGGTTGCGGCCGTCGCATCGGAATCCGTTGCAGATCCAGCTTCCTACGTCGAGGATGAATTCTGCATGACAGACGTAACTATGAAAAAAATGTGGAAAAATATGAATACCGCGTATCACTTCATCATTTCCGCGGAGGATTACGAAAAGAACGGGCTGCAGATCGAAGAGGATCTGAGAGAACTGATCAGCGGATATGACGACCTCTGCCTCTCTACACTGCGGGAACAGATGCAGGAGGATTCCGTCTCGATCCAGACCAATCAGACCCAGATCTATGGACTTTCCCTGTTCATCATTTTGTTCAGCCTTTTCAATCTGGTCAATACACTGATCGGCAGCTTTGCCTCCCGGAAAAAGGAGCTGTCCATGCTGGAATCCGTAGGGATGGAGCAAAGGCAGCTGCAAAGGATGCTGCTGTGGGAGAGCCTTCTCCTTGCGCTTCCGAACCTGGTCATCACGCTGACGGCAGGATCTCTGGCCGGATTCGGATTTATACGGTATATGAGCCGGACCGCCCCTTATCTGCATTACCGGTTTCCGTTCGCGGCGGTGGGGCTGTATGCCGCAGCAATGATCCTTCTTCCCATGGTGGTGTCCTACTGCTGCCTGAAGGAACAGGACAGGACGTCCCTGGTGGAAAGGATCAAGTATCAGGATTGAAAAAAGGGGCTGCGGAAAGCAGCCCCTTTTGACACGCTTCGGAAACAGCTACCCCGGCCAGCATACCATTCCGTATAAAACGGTTCCCGTCTTTATCCGCAGAAGCCGCCCTGTACAAGGCACTGTTCAATATCTCTTCCGATAGAAACAGATTATATATCCTGGTCTCAAATATCCGGTTAGCAATCTGTACAAACCCTTCCGACAATTTCACAAATCCAAACATGACTCCCAGATTGATCGCATAATGATCCACATTATACGGCACCTGCTCCCCTAAAAACAAAATGCTGTACAAAGCCTGTCTCAGCACGGAAAAATCATTCAGTTTTTTGACCATATCATCAAACAGCGTATTGGGTTCTGCCAGCAGAATCTTCACAGCCTCCGCAATTCCATCCCTTGTCCAGGCAGACGGCAGATCCGGAAATCCTTCTCTGCCCGGAATATATTCATCCAATATCTTGCAAAGCCGTGAGACGAGGAACGGATATCCTGATGTATAATCATAAATCAATTCCGCCATCACCAAAAGATCCATCCCCGTGCGGACATCCTTTTCATATTCCTCCAGCATTCCTGCAATATCCGATACGGAAAAGCTCATCTCCACCATAAAATCAGCCGCAATGTTCCAAGGGCTGTTATATTGGTGCTCTATTTCCTGACGAAGCTTTAATTTCATATTTTTGATATCATATACCCCGGCCAGAATTACCGACTGAAAAGTCGGCTGTTTTTTCCTTGCCAGAAATTTCTTACGCAGCATTCCCAAAAATGTAATAAAGATATCATATCCGCTTGCCTGGTCCACTTCATCAATAATCAGTACGACCGGCCTGTCAGCTTCCCTGCACATCCGGGAAATGAACTCTGAAATCCCTCCCATTCCCGGCCTTGCTGTCCCGCCTGCACTTCTTCTATCACACTCTTCGCTGATCGAACGCGGTATACCTTCTACCGTATGATATGAAAATTCATCGCTTAACAGGCTGTAAAAATTCCTGCAAAACCGGTCTGCCGATGTATATACTTCCTCTTCCATCCCCTCAAAGCTGATTGAAAATACGGCATACTGTTCGTTTAATTTTTCCGTCAGCAGGTTGATCGTCGTTGTCTTTCCATACTGCCGCGCCCTGTTGATCACAAAGTATTCCCCGCTGTCTACCAACGTCTTAATCTCGTCTAGCCGCTTCTCCAGATTGACCATATAATGCTCTTTTGGATAACACAATCCTGTTGTATTAAAACGCTTACGCATAGAAACCACACTCCCCGCTTTTACAAGTCCATTGATGATATTTACCATAAGCTTATGCCCAGATGCATCCCATTATAGCCTTTCGTCCAGTTCATAAGTTCTCCCTCCAAGAGCCCCCCTATTATGGACATTCAGCCATTTTATAAGGTATAAAAACATTTTATCATCTAATTTTATAAATTCAAGCCAAAGAGCCGTCTCTTCATAAAAAACAGTGAAATTCTACTGCTGTTTACATCTTTGATATTCATTTCCTTTGCTTTTATACAACGTTTTTACATTACAGCCCTGACTTCTTCGAGAGTCGGCATTCCGCCCTGCGCCCCGAATTTTTCTGTGGACAGTCCGGCTGCGGTGTTGGCAAATGCCAGCGCATCCGCAATCTCCTTCCCTTCCGTGACTGCAACGGTAAACGCGCCGTTCAGGGTGTCCCCGGCGCCGGTGGTATCGACCACATTTGCTTTTCTCGCAGGTACAAGGATGACCTCCCCGCTTTTCAGGCAGGTGCTGACGCCCCGGGCGCCCTGGGTGATCACCAGCTTTTCTGGATATCTCTTCATCATTTCCTCAAAGGAAATGTCCCTGCCGAACAGGATCACGGCCTCGTGCTCATTGGGGGTCAGGTAGGTGACCTTTTCCAGGATCTCCTGCTTCACCGGTCTTGCCGGCCCCGGATTCAGGACGACCTTTACGCCGTTGTCCGCACAGAGGGCAATGACGTATTCCACGGTCTCCTGGGGGATCTCGTGCTGGAGCAGGACGATCTCACACTCCAGAATGGAATCCTTCACCTCGTTCACATAATCAATGTCTACAAGGTCGTTTGTGCCTGCGACCACGATGATCGTATTGTCATTCTCTCCCACCGTGATCATCGCCAGGCCGGTAGGCACCCCCGGAACTACCTTGATGTGCCCGGTCTCTACGCCTGTGTCCCGCAGGTTCTTTACCAGGCTTTCCCCGGCCGCGTCGTCTCCCACGCACCCGAACATCTCAACCTCAGCTCCCAGCTTTGCCATGGCCACGGCCTGGTTGGCCCCTTTTCCTCCCGGAATGTACTGCAGATCCCATCCTTTGAGAGTCTCCCCCTTCAGGGGAATCCGCTCCGCTTTTACCGTCATATCCATGTTGATGCTTCCGACTACTCCAATCTTTCCCATGATCTTGTATCTCCTTTTTATTTTATATAAGGCGGATCCGAGACCAGCCCGTAGGCCACGTCGTCAAAGCCGATCACCGAAATGTCCCCGGGGACGCTGTCAAAGGCGTATCTGTCTCCGCCCGTCCCTCCTGAATATGACAAACCGGATCTTCGTGATCTCCTCCTCCGCATGGTAGTCCAGCTCCTCCGCGGCCTTCCATATCTTTTCGGCAGTCTCCCTGTTCACTCCCTTTTTGCGGTTCAGCGCATTGGAGACCGTAGACATGGAAAATCCGGCTTCCTCACTGATCTTACGAAATTTACCTTCATGATCATTCAGTCCTCTCATTTCAAGTAAGTATGATTATAACATACTCCGAAAATTTTAGGGGATAAAATAAAAATTTTATGTTTTTCCAGTTCAGAGAATGTTACAGTTCACTCCGCGCCATTCGCAAAACGCATCTTCGATGCTTTTCCGCCGCT
>CAYQBE010000023.1:0-48579 GCA_964415625.1 uncultured Clostridium sp. | reverse complement strand
TATGCCGAAGGAACAACAAAGGATGATCAGAGACATGGAGGGCAGGATAAAGATCTGGCTCCCGAATACAAGCAGGCAGAGCAGTGAACAGCCCAGGCCGGTGAGGGCCGGACGGTGATCCCTGGATTCCTCCCACTGATTGATGAACATGACGACAAACAGCGCTGTCATGACAAATTCGATCCCTGTCGTGTCAAAATGTATGACATACCCAAGAAGGGCTCCCATGGTTGCGCCTGCGACCCAGTACATCTGATTCAGCAGCGTCACAAAGAGCATGAACCATCCCCTGTCCACATCCGGGGGCGGCGTCACGGTACAGTTGACTGTAAAGGATTCGTCGCACATCCCATAGATCAGATAGGGCTTTTTCCAGCCCGTATTCTTATACTTTTCCAGCATGGAGATTCCGTAGAACAGATGCCTCGCATTGACCATCAGCGCCAGGAAAAAGGCATGCAGCGGATGAAAGGCGGACAGCAGCAGCTCCACAGTGACAAATTCCATAGAACCGGCAAAGATAAACAGGCTCATGAACATGGGATAGACAAAGGAAAAGCCCTTGCTCCTCATGAGAAATCCGTATGACATCCCCAAAAAAAGAAAGCCGATACAGATGGGGATCGTATGAGGCAGGGCGGCTTTGAATGCTTTTGTTTTCATGGATCTTTGTTCCTCCTGATCCGCAGTAAAGGACTGCGCGGAAAAATCCTGCAAACGTTTTGCGGATCGGTCCGGACAGTTCCTAAGAAAGAAACAGGAGCCTCTGCCCCTGTTTCTTGTAGTCGGATCTCATCAATCTCGTATGGTTATACCGCGCATCAGATCACTGCCGCGCAGTATAACATAATTATAACTGAGGACCAGCGGATACCAAAGCCTTGCCGGCTTCGTTGCCCTCATATTTTGTAAAGTTCTTAACAAATCTCTGTGCCAGATCCTTTGCCTTGGTCTCCCACTCAGCAGCATCCGCATAAGTGTCGCGGGGATCCAGGATACCGGAATCAACGCCCGGAAGCTCTGTCGGAACCTCGAAGTTGAAGTACGGGATCTTCTTGGTCGGTGCCTTCAGGATATCGCCGCTTAAGATCGCGTCGATGATACCACGAGTATCCTTAATGGTGATACGCTTGCCTGTTCCGTTCCATCCGGTATTTACCAGATATGCCTTTGCGCCGTTTGCTTCCATTCTCTTTACCAGCTCTTCGCCGTACTTGGTCGGATGCAGTTCCAGGAATGCCTGTCCGAAGCAAGCGGAGAAGGTCGGTGTCGGCTCTGTGATGCCGCGCTCTGTTCCGGCAAGCTTCGCGGTAAAGCCGGACAGGAAGTAGTACTGTGTCTGTTCCGGAGTCAGGATGGATACCGGAGGAAGTACGCCGAACGCGTCTGCGGACAGGAAGATGACTTCCTTTGCTGCCGGAGCTGCGGATACCGGGCGGACGATCTTTTCAATGTGGTCGATCGGGTAAGATACACGTGTATTCTCTGTCACGCTCTTATCATTGAAGTCGATCTTGCCGTTCTCATCCAGTGTTACGTTCTCAAGCAGGGCATTGCGCTTGATTGCGTTGTAGATATCCGGCTCAGATTCTTTATCCAGGTTGATGACCTTCGCATAGCAGCCGCCTTCGAAGTTGAAGACACCGTTGTCATCCCAGCCGTGCTCGTCATCACCGATGAGGAGACGCTTCGGGTCTGTGGAAAGCGTTGTCTTACCTGTTCCGGAAAGACCGAAGAAGATCGCGGTATTTTCGCCGTTCATATCTGTATTAGCGGAGCAGTGCATGGAAGCGATGCCCTTCAGCGGCAGGTAGTAGTTCATCATGGAGAACATACCCTTCTTCATCTCTCCGCCGTACCATGTGTTCAGGATGACCTGCTCGCGGCTTGTGATATTGAATACTGCAGCTGTCTCAGAATTCAGGCCTAACTCTTTATAATTCTCAACCTTTGCCTTGGAAGCGTTGTAAACAACGAAATCAGGCTCGAAGTTTGCCAGCTCTTCGTCTGTCGGCTGGATGAACATATTCTTTACAAAATGTGCCTGCCATGCAACTTCCATGATGAAACGGATCGCCATGCGGGTATCAGCGTTGGTTCCGCAGAATGCGTCTACTACAAAGAGTCTCTTATTGGAAAGCTCTTTCAGAGCAAGATCCTTTACAACAGCCCATGTCTCTTCAGAAGCCGGATGGTTGTCATTTTTGTATTCATCGGAAGTCCACCATACGGTATCCTTTGAATTTTCATCCATAACGATGAATTTATCTTTCGGTGAACGGCCCGTATAGATACCAGTCATTACATTGACTGCACCCAGTTCACTTACCTGGCCTTTTTCATAACCTTCCAGATCAGGTCTTGTTTCCTCTTCAAATAACAATTCATATGAAGGATTGTGTACAATTTCTGTAGTTCCGGTAATACCATACTTACTTAAATTGAGTTCTGCCATCTTCATTTAACCTCTCTTCTTCAATATTTGTCCATATATACAGGATATGTGATGCCTTCTCCTGTAAAACAGACATTGTAACTTCAATATCATATTATACATAATAAAGCGATAAAATCAATAACAATTCTCCAAAATTTTTGAATTATCGTTAGAAAAACACGGTTTGAGCGGGAATTAGATTCCTCTTTCAGGATAGATACAGGATAGACGTACAGAAAGCCTGCCACTGGCAGCCTTTCTGCATACAATGGTATAAAAACAGGGCAGGTGATCGAGTCACCGGCCCTGGGGATTCATCTGATGCAATACATATGCGACAAGATGCTGACGCTCCCATTCGGCACCGCGGTATTCCAATACAAACCGGATCTCTTCATCGGTCAGATAGAGGATATCATCCGTGCCATTGCGGTAAGAAATATGATAGGGAGTCCTGGCTTCCTTGAATTCATCCTCAGAGAACGGCGTGCGTACCAGCTCATCCAGCGTGATGGAATAGACCTCGCACAGCTTGGTCAGCAGATCCAGATCCGGATCTCTTTTTGCGGTCTCATAGTTGGAATATGCCTGACGGGAGATGCTGATCATCTCAGCCAATTCCTGCTGAGTGAATCCATATGCTTCACGATATCTTTTTAAATTGTATGCAAGCTGAATATTTGCCACGATGCACCTCCGTATATGGGAAAAGATTCCCGGAAAATCTGCTAAATGTCGAAAAAGGTTATTTCCTTTTCCTGAATTATAGCAATGATTTTCCGATACGGGTTATTATGCAACGGAATGGAGAAAATATTTGCGATGCATACAAAATAGCACATCAAAGACGGCTCAGCGTGCTGTTCTGGTATTGCGGGGAGCAGGTCACATCTTCTCCGAACCAGCTTGGAGGGCGGAAGGAATTAGCCGCCGCCTCATCCGGAAATTCCACCTCGGCAAAGATCATGCCCTCCAGATAACCGGAGAAAAAGTCTAGCTCGATGTCCAGGCCGCCGTCCAGGGGGATGACATAGCGGTCCTTGGTGATCAGATGTCCGTCCGCTTTTTCGATCAGGTGGGTATATGCCTCGCGGGTAAGCGGCAGGTTGTATTCCTCCCGGATCATAAGGCCCTTTGATTTGTAAGTAAGGTAATAGTCGTCGTTGTCGCGCCGGATCCGTACGACCGGTTCGGTGCACAGGTATCCCTGCTCGATCCTGCGGCACGGATAGTCCTTCGGGTCAAAAGGGATCTTCGAGCGTTCGATCAGATATTTGCGTTCGATTTCCATGGATCTCCTCCTTCAGATATTTTTGGCGTCGGGGAGTCATGCTTTTTCATGCAGGCGTGAAACACATGCCCTTCAACGCTTGTATCATCATAATAATACGCCTGAGAAAAAAAGTAAACGCCGATTGCTTTTTTTTGCGCATTCTGCTACACTGAATATAGGAAAGGAATTGAAGAAAGATGGATGAGAATATTTTTGGCTTTGTCAGTATCATGGCTTTTGGATGCGGGATTTATGGGCTGTATGCCTATATACAGATGCGGAGGAACGGGAGCATCAATGAGACGCTTCTCCTGGGAAAGAAGTATTCGGAATATATGTGCAGGGATAAAGCCGCATTTGTGAAAAAAGCGCTGCCGGCGGTGCTGGTATTCGGGATCGTGGCAACGGTATACGGGGTGATCGACATGATCCACTGCTTTGTGACGCCCATTCCGGTGCTGGATTATGTCGGGCTTGCGGTCTTTCTCGGCGTGCTTGTCTGGTATATGGTCTACACAACAAAATTAAAAAATCAATACTTCTGAAATATTTCCAGTTGCACAGCTGGAATACTTTTAGGGCCGGAGACTGTAAAAGCTCCGGCCTTTTTAAAAATTGAGGATGAATCTCTTCTCTTTGCGTGCACAGCCGTATGAGGAATTATGCCGCTTCGCGGCTGCGGCTGGCGCGATACTCATGGCAGATTTCATCGGCTGTGAGTATCATTATTCCTCCTGCTCAAAAGAGATTCCCTTCTTGTCAAAGAATCTGGGGACCATGGCGTCCCACTCGTGCTCTAAGGATTTATCCATGGAAAATGTTTTCAGAGAGGTTCCGGTGATGCATTGGAGAGCGGTGCCGTCAAATCGGATATTGAGGTACAATCCCTGTACATCGGATGCCTGAAAATCCAGCCCCTTCTGGTCGATCAGCCTGGCAATATTTTCAGGGGACAGGCTGAATACGAACCGGAAGCTCAGCGGGGTTCGCTTTCCCTTGATGATCGAAAAGCACAGCTCCCGCAGCTGCTTCCATGAGGAATAATCTCCCTTCGAGCTGCCGCCGGCGTTTGTGTGATCCGAAGGCGCGCCGGAGCTGGATGATGCGGCAGAACCCTGGCTGTCCGATCCTGGGGACATGGAATCTTCATAAAAGGCTTTCTGGATATAACCGTCTATGGTAAAGGTATTGAAGGTGACGATCTCACCTTCGATAAACAGAAAGTTGTCAAAGGCATCGGACAGCAGAAGGTGCGTCATGAAATTTTTGGTATTTTTCAGCTTCAGTGCGATCAATATTTTTTCCTCCGATCATTGGGAATCGTGTTGTTTTGCGGGCCTGTGCCCTTGCGGCAGGGGGCGCGGCCCAGGGGTGAACAATCACTATTCTATCACAAAAATCTGGTGTAGTGAACCGCAGACATTGACTTTTTATGTTAAAAAACGTATGATATAGAAATATTGTAATTGTCAAATACATAAGAGAGGTACGATCAAGAACATTGGATAATAAAAAGAAAAGAATCATGGTGATCTCAGGGCTGGCGCTTGCGGCGGTACTGATCGTGGTCATCATAGCGGTGGAGGCAGTGGGAAGCCTGACCAGAAAAAAGGTGGATACATCGGAAGGTGTGGAGATCATTAAGCAGGCGGAAGCGGCGGAGGTCACCGTGATCGAGACGAAGATACAGAATCTGGAGGAGCAGGAGAAAAAAGAAGCAGAAGCGGAAGATACCCGCAGTATCAAGGAAAAATTTACCACTGCGGTCGTTATGGGGGATTCCATCACGGCCGGATTTACAGAGTACGACATCCTGAACGCTTCCAGTGTGGTGGCAGAGATCGGAGCTGGACTGGAAGGGCTGGAGGAACAGATCGGGAAGCTGAAGGAACTCAATCCCCAGGTGGTGTTTTTGTCTTACGGCATGAACGATATCCTTTCCACCCAGGGGGATACGGATGCATTTATAGATCAATACAAGTCTATTATTAAGCAGATGCAGAAAGAACTGCCGAATACAAAGATCTTTATCAATTCCATTTTTCCGGTCTCGCGGCAGGAAAGGGAAAGAGAACCCTTATTCCAGGAAATGGATGCCTATAATGAAGCACTGCGGGAGATGTGCGACAAGCAGCAGATCGCGTATGTGGACAACACAGAGCTGGTGTCTGACCGATACTATGAAGAGGACGGAGTCCATTTTAAACCAGATTTTTACCCGGTTTGGGCAGAACGCATGGCGGAGGTGGCTTCCTTATGACAGAGAGATACGGAATGAATTACCGGGGGACTTATGAAGAAACCAATTATGAGGCCGGCTATGCAGAAAGCACAGGGGAAAATCATGCGGAGGACTATCTGCATGATCAGCAGGAGGTCTCTTCCTTCAGCAAAGCAGGAATCCTTAAATTGGGAGCGGCTTTCCTGATTCTGGTGTATATCGTGCTGCTGCTGATCTATACCAGCGGGAGTACGAAGCCCTTTGAGGAAGTTGCCGGAGCCGTCGAGCCCCTGCTGGATCAGGAAAGCCTTGTCAAGCAGGATGCCCAGGCATTGAAGCGGTATTATGGGCTGAACAGCGCAGACTATGAAGGCGTCCTGTTTTATTCTGCCGAGTTCAGCATCTCGGCGCAGGAGGTCCTGCTGATCGAAGTGAAAACAGACCAGCAGGTGCAGGAGGTACGGGATGCCATAGAGGAACGCCTGGAAAGCAGGAAGAATACCTTTGAGGGGTACGCGCCGGAGCAGGCGCAGCTGATCGGGCAGGCACAGATCCAGGTGAGAGGGCGGTTTCTCTTTCTGGCCGTCTCGCCGGAGGCGGAAACCTTAGCCGACGCATTTACAAAGAGCCTGTAGACCGGGCTGGGAAGAGGATATTTGAATGCTGTTTAGTAGTATAACATTTTTGTTTGTATTTCTGCCTGTGACACTGGCAGTTTATTATCTGGCGCCTGTACAGATGCGGAATCTGGTGATGCTGGCTGCCAGCCTGTTTTTCTATGCGTGGGGAGAGCCGGTCTATATCATACTGATGCTGCTGTCCATCCTCATGAATTATTACTGCGGGCTGGATATTGACGGTAAGAGGAACAGTCCGCAGCTTGCCAGGCGGAGCCTGATCTTCGGGGTAGCGGCAAATGTGCTGGTGCTTGCCTTTTTTAAATATTACGGACTCATTATGGAGACAGTGAATGGGACGTTTCCGGTGAATATTCCCTACCGGGTGCTTCCGCTGCCCATCGGGATCTCTTTTTATACCTTCCAGGCGCTGTCTTATATTGTAGATGTATACAGGGGGGAAGTACAGGCACAGAAAAAGTTTACCTGGTTTGCCACGTATATCTGTATGTTTCCCCAGCTGATCGCGGGACCCATTGTCCGGTATGTGGATATCGAGGAGCAGCTGAGACAGCGCAGCTTCGGTATCGTGAAGTTCGGACGGGGAGCCATGTTTTTTATCCGGGGGCTGGCGAAAAAAGTGGTCATCGCCAATTCCATCGGTACGGTCTATGAGCAAGTGATGCAGCTCCCGGTGGGGACGGTATCTGTGCTGACCGCATGGATCGGATGCCTTGCATACGCGTTCCAGATTTATTTTGATTTCAGCGGATATTCAGATATGGCAGTGGGACTGGGAAAAATGTTCGGCTTTGAATTTCGCAGGAATTTCCATTATCCATATGTTTCGAAAAGCATTACAGAGTTCTGGCGGAGGTGGCACATTTCCCTGAGCACCTGGTTTCGGGAATACGTGTATATCCCCCTGGGAGGAAACCGATGCAGCGGGCAGCGCAATATGGTGAACCTGATCCTGGTATGGGCGCTGACCGGGCTGTGGCATGGCGCGGAATGGAATTTTCTGTTTTGGGGCCTCTATTATGGTGTGCTGCTGATCCTGGAGAAATATGTATGGGGCGCGCTGATGGACCGGCTTCCGGGAGTGATCCAGCATATTTACACGTTTGTCCTGGTGATGGTGGGATGGGTATTTTTCTTCAGTCCGGACCTGGGCTCGGCGCTGGACCACATCGGGATGATGTTCGGCATGGGGGCAAGCGCGCTGGCGGACCGGCAGGCAGTATTTTTGCTGACCACCCACTGGCTGCTGTTTCTGCTGTGTATCCTGGGATCCTCATCCATCGGATGGAAGATCTTGTGTGCCTTTATGGAGTCCTATAAAAAAGGAAGGACGCAGAGGATCATGTCCTGCGTGATCTATATGGGGATATTCCTGGTCAGCGTGGCATTCCTGGTGACGGAAACCTTTCATCCGTTTTTATATTTCCGTTTTTAAATTCAATATCAGGAGATCAATATGAGGAATCATAGAAGACTAAGAAGAATTGAAGGGACAGTAGGAAAAGCCTTTGTCATATGCATGATCCTTTTTTTCCTGCTGAACCTGATCGTTTCGGATAAGGAGATGTCCGAGGAAGAGAACCGGATGCTCGCCGGAAGTCCCAGGCTTTCCTGGAGCAGCCTGGTGTCAGGGGATTTTATGACAAAATATGAAACCTACCTGGCGGATCAGTTTGCAGGACGGAATTTCTGGAGGAGTATCAAGGTGGGCTTAAGCAGTCTCGGCGGAAGCAAGCAGGAGGAGAACATTCTGATCGGAAAGGACGATTATCTGATGGAAGAAATCGTGTCGCCGGATCAGGAGACTCTGATGGAAAATCTGGATGCGATCCGGCAGTTTGCGAAACGGAGCCGGGATGTCGAGACGTATATGCTGCTGGTTCCCAACGCGGCCAATATCATGCGCGACCGGCTGCCCTCGTTTGCCACGGTGTCCGACCAGAGCCGGATGTTTGCCCAGGTGAAGCGGGAGCTGGGGGAGGACGTGGAGTGGCTGGACGCCGCAGAAGCGCTGGAGAAGCATGCAGGGGAGCAGATCTATTATAAGACGGACCACCACTGGACCAGCCTGGGGGCGTTTTATACGTTCAGCCAGGTGGCGGAGCAGATGCAGATCAAGACCGATGTGTCCAGTGGGTTTGTTTCCTATCCCATCTCCACCACCTTTAACGGGATGCTGGCGGCCAAGAGCGGCTGCAGGATGGACGTCAGGGAGGATATCTATATGTATGTTCCCAGGGACACGGACAATGATGTGGTGGTCAACTATGTGGACGAACAGCGTAAGACGGCTTCGCTGTATGACTCGTCCAAGCTGAAGACCCGGGATCAGTATGCGGTCTTTCTGGGGGAAAATACGTCCGTGGTGGATATCAAGACGGTGTCGGAAAGCAAGAGGAGACTTCTACTGATCAAGGATTCCTACGCAAACAGCTTTGTCCCGTTTCTGACCCCGTATTTTCGGGAGATCGTGCTGGTGGATCCCAGATATTACAGCGGGACGATCGAGGATATCATGGATACCTACCGGATCTCCGACGTGCTGTATCTATACAGCGGCAATACCTTTTTCCAGGACAACAATCTCAAAGGCGTGCTGAGCGGGGAGTGAGAGAAGATGGGCAATCAGATCCAAAAGGAATTTCAGCAGAAAATAGAGCCTGTCCGGCTGAACAAATATCTCAGCGAGGCAGGCGTATGCTCCAGGCGGGAGGCAGACCGTCTGATCGCATCCGGCCGGGTGACGGTGGACGGGAGGCTCGGGGAGACCGGAATGAAGGTCTGGCCGGGGCAGAGGGTCTGTGTCGGGAAAAAAGTGGTTTCCCGGCAGGAGGAAATGGTCGTGCTGGCGGTGAATAAGCCGATGGGGATCGTGTGTACGGAGGAGCGCAGGGAAAGGAACAGTATCATCCGCTATCTGGATTATCCGGTGCGGATCACGTATATCGGAAGGCTGGATAAGGATTCCCGCGGATTGCTTTTGATGACCAACAACGGGGACATCATCAATCAGATCATGCGGTCCGCAAACCGGCATGAGAAGGAATATAAGGTGACGGTGGACCGGGAGGTGACCCGGGATTTTCTGGACCGGATGGCGGCAGGCGTGCCCATCCTGGATACGGTGACCAGGCCCTGCCAGGTGCAGAAGATCGGAAAGTATACGTTTTCCATCATCCTGACCCAGGGCATGAACCGGCAGATCCGCAGGATGTGCGAAGCACTGGGATACCAGGTGAAGGATCTGGTGCGCACGAGAATAATAAATATCAGGCTGGGAAACCTGAAAGAAGGGGAGTACCGGCAGGTCACGGACGAAGAACTCAATGAATTGTATGAGCAGATCCGGGATTCTTCGAAATAAAATTATACTACAGGAGCAGGATCTTATGGAGCAGAAAAGACAGCGGCTGCAGGAATTGACAGAGCTTTTAAACCGCGCCCGGCGCGCCTATGAGCAGGAAGACCGGGAGATCATGAGCAATTACGAATATGATAAGCTGTATGACGAGCTTTCAGGGCTGGAGCAGGAGCTGGGAACAACACTTGCCTCCAGCCCCACCGTCCATGTGGGGTATGAGGTGCTCAGCGAATTGCCGAAGGAGCGGCATGAGCGCCCTATGCTTTCCCTGGATAAGACCAAGGAGGTGCCCCGGCTGCAGGAATTTCTGGGAGACCAGCAGGCGGTGATTTCCTGGAAGCTGGACGGGCTTACCATTGTATTGACCTATCGGGGCGGAGAACTGCAGAAGGCGGTCACCCGGGGAAATGGAGAGGTGGGGGAGGTCATCACCAACAATGCCAGGGTGTTCAAAAATCTTCCTCTGCGCATTTCCTACCAGGGGGAGTTGATCCTGCGCGGGGAGGCGGTCATCGGATACAGGGACTTTGAGCGGATCAACGAGGAGATCGAAGATGTGGATGCCCGGTATAAGAATCCGAGGAACCTGTGCAGCGGCTCGGTGCGGCAGCTGAGCAATGAGGTGACGGCAAGGCGCAATGTCCGCTTTTTCGCTTTTTCCCTGGTGCGGGCAGAAGGAGTGGATTTTGAAAATTCCAGGTTCCGGCAGATGGAATGGCTGGCATCCCAGGGCTTTGAGGTGGTGGAGCACCGCAGGGTGACGGCGGAGACCATCCGGGAAGAGGTGGACTGGTTCGCGGGGCGGATCGAGAGCAATGATTTCCCGTCGGACGGACTGGTGCTGGTCTATGACGACATCGCATACGGGCAGTCGCTGGGCTCAACGGCAAAGTTCCCCAGAGATTCTTTTGCGTTCAAATGGGCGGATGAGGTTCGGGAGACGACGCTGCGGGAGATCGAATGGAGCCCTTCCCGGACCGGGCTGATCAACCCGGTTGCAATCTTTGAGCCGGTGGAGCTGGAGGGGACGACGGTGAGCCGGGCCAGCGTCCACAACCTGAGCATCATGGAAGAGCTGGAGTTGGGGATCGGGGATTCCATCCAGGTTTATAAGGCCAATATGATCATTCCACAGATCGCGGAAAATCTGACCCGGAGTGGAAGGTGCGAGATCCCGGCGGTCTGTCCGGTGTGCGGCGGGGCGACACGCATTTCCACGGAAAATGACACGAAGACCCTGTATTGCACCAACCCGGACTGCCAGGCAAAGCAGGTCAAGTCCTTTGCCCTGTTTGTGAGCCGGGACGCCATGAATATCGAGGGGATGTCCGAGGCCACGCTGGAAAAGTTTATCATACAGGGATTTATCAAGGACTTTTCGGATATCTTCCATCTGGACCGCTATGAGGAAGAGATCAAGAATCTGGAAGGGTTTGGGGAAAAGTCCTATGTGAACCTGCAGAAGAGTGTTGAAAACGCAAGGAATACGACGCTGCCCCGGCTGGTCTACAGCCTGGGGATCGCGAATATCGGACTGGCAAATGCCAAGGTCATCTGCCGGGCCTTTGGGAATGACCCGGCGCGGATCCCGGACGCGACGGAGGAGGAGCTGGATGAGATTCCGGGCGTAGGCGGTGTGATCGCAAAGACCTATGTGGATTATTTTGCCCAGGAAAAGCACCGGGAGCTCTATCAGAAACTGCTGGCGGAGGTGACGATCCCGCAGGAGGAGGAAACGGCGGAGGCCGCCATGTTTGCCGGGGTGAATTTTGTGATCACAGGGAGCGTGACGCACTTTGCGAACCGGGGAGAGGTGAAGGAGCTGATTGAGAGCAGGGGCGGAAAGGTGACAGGCTCCGTTACATCCAAGACCCATTATCTGATCAACAATGACGTACAGTCCGCCTCCTCGAAGAATAAGAAGGCGAAGGAACTGGGAGTGCCCATTATATCAGAGGAAGATTTCCTGGAGATGCTGGAAAACGGGCTGCCGGATTGAAAAGCATCGAAGATGCGTTTTCCGAATACCATCGTATGCAGAAAGGCTGCCAGTTACAGGTTTTCTGTATACCATCGTATGCAGAAAGGCTGCCAGTTACAGGTTTTCTGTATACCAACGTATGCAGAAAAGCTGCCGGCGGCAGGTTTTCTGTATGGCACCGGAGTACGTTTAGAAAAAGTTAATTTGTATCTGAGACAGGTTTCGTCTATAATGAAACAGTGGGCTGATATTCATAACAGGGTCTTTGTTACTGTTCACATCCGGGCCGGGTGCCCACAGTAACAGATCTTTACAGCCGCACACGAAAAGAGAAAGCGGTCCGCCTGGCACGCCTGCCGGCGGAAATATGAATCTGGAGGATGAAGGATGTCGGGGAATGATTTTATCATAGTTGATTCAGACAAAGAGGAAGAATCTACTCCTACGGAAGAGAAAAAAGAAGTGACGGTTTCGGAAAACGAAGAAAAGAAGCAGGAGGATGAGTATGAGAAGGTCTGCTTCATGTGCCACCGCCCGGAGAGCGCTGCCGGGAAGATGATCGAGCTGCCGAACCACATTACCATCTGCCAGAGCTGTATGCAGAGGAGCTTTGATATGATGACCAATGGTTCCGTGGATTTTTCGAAGCTGATGAACAGCATACCGGGAATCCAGTTTTTGAACCTGTCGGATCTGGAAAATGCCATCCCGAAGAAGCAGAAGATCAAGAAGAAAAAGGAAGACAAGGAAAAGCACGTAAAGAAGCTGAATATCAAGGATATGCCGGTGCCCCACAAGATCAAGGCCCGTCTGGATGAGTACGTGGTCGGCCAGGAGCATGCCAAGAAGGCTATGTCCGTTGCGGTCTATAACCACTATAAGAGAGTCTCTTCCGGTACCCTGGACGATATTGAGATCGAGAAGTCCAATATGCTGATGATCGGACCTACCGGGAGCGGCAAGACCTATCTTGTAAAGACGCTTGCAAAGCTGTTGGATGTGCCTCTTGCGATCACGGATGCCACCTCTCTGACGGAGGCGGGCTATATCGGGGATGATATTGAAAGCGTGGTTTCCAAGCTGCTGGTTGCTGCGGACAATGATGTGGAGCGCGCGGAGCAGGGGATCATCTTCATCGACGAGATTGACAAGATCGCGAAAAAGAGAAATTCCAGCCAGAGGGATGTGAGCGGGGAGTCCGTACAGCAGGGGATGTTGAAGCTCTTAGAGGGCAGCGAGGTGGAGGTGCCGGTGGGTGCCAACAGCAAGAATGCCATGGTTCCCCTGACGACGGTGAACACGAAGAATATCCTGTTTATCTGCGGCGGCGCGTTTCCAGATCTGGATATCATCATACGGGAACGGCTTTCGAAGAAGACTTCCATGGGATTTAACGCGGAATTAAAGGACAAATATGACAAGGATAAGGATCTGGTCTCCAAGGTGACCATAGAGGATCTGCGCAAATTCGGCATGATCCCGGAGTTTATTGGACGGCTTCCCATCATCTTTACACTGCAGGGACTGGATAAGGAGATGCTGGTCAAGATCTTAAAGGAGCCGAGAAACGCGATCCTCAAGCAGTACCAGAAGCTGCTGGCGCTGGACGAGGTGAGCCTGGACTTTGATGAAGGCGCGCTGGAGGCCATCGCGGAAAAGGCGATGGAAAAGGACACCGGGGCCAGGGCGCTCCGGGCTATCATCGAAGAGTTTATGCTGGATATCATGTATGAGATCCCCAAGGATGACAGCATCGGACAGGTGACCATCACAAGGGAATACATAGAAGGTACGGGAGGTCCTGTGATCCAGCTCAGGAGTCAGAGCGTACCGCTGCTGAGCCAGCCGGTCTGAGGAATTACCAGGATGCGCCGGTTTTTTCTACAATCCCTAACCTGGATAAATCAGAAAAGCTTTGCCATTTTGCGCAAGAAATTGTTTGTAAGTGCCTAAGATTAGGCGAAGGGATTAGACGGAAATAGAATACGGCGGCTGTTGGGAAATGTGATGTTCCAACAGCCGCTTTTTAGTGTGCTAAGGGAAATATTTTTTCCGAAGAGGAGATCCCTTAGAGCTCCCGGATCTCATTCAGCGCGTTATATAGATCCAAAAGGCCGTAGCCCCACTCACGGTTCGGGAACTGTACCCCTGGGGGGCGCTGTGCTCCGATCATGAGAATGCTTTTTACCTGATAGGAATCCACAGAGGTATTGCCCATTTTGCCCAGGATCCATTCCAGCAGGAGCGCTACGGCGCCCGCGGTGATCGCGGCGGCCGCGCTGGAGCCTGTGCGCAGGGCATAACGTCCATTGGGGAGAGCGCCCAGCACATCCACGCCGGGGGCCGCGAGGGTGGGATTGATGAGGTCATTGCGGCTGTAGCCCCTCCCGGAGCTTAAGGCCACTGCCTTGGTCGTCCCCTCATAAAAGGCGGTATTGACCGTACTCGTGCCATTGGCGGGATTGGTGACGGTATAGTAGGGATTGGAATTCAAAAAATAAACCTCCCCGCTGATAAATTCGCTGAGCGGAAGCCAGATATGGAACTGTCCGTTAAAAATCCGCACAGGCTCGATGTTGAGCCTCCAGATGCCGGGGGAAGGATTGGCAAACCGGAAAAAGATCAGCTCCGAGCTTTCCAGATCCGCCGCGACCCGATAGTCAACAGTCACGCGGGCCGGCTCCAGCAAAAACTGGAAGGATGTACGGACATTGGCCCGGATGGGAAGCTTGGAGGTGCTTTCGCCGGATGGCGAGGTCAGGGAGATGGAGAGGATATTGGGGATGGAGGTCCAAAGCTCCATGGTAAATCCGATGACACCTTCGCCGACTCGTATCTCTGCCGTATGATTTGTGTAGACGTCCGGGATCTCATAATAGTAGTGGTGGCGTTTGTCTGCTTCATTGCCGCAGCCGATGACAGGAATCCGGTTGATGGAGGAACCATAGTAGTTCAGAATGATCGGACAGGGAAGAGCAGCAACGTGCCCCCCTGCATTGGTGCCAAGGGCAAAGCAGAAAACAAGCGGAAGATCCAGCTTCCGTGCCAGAAGATGCAGATAGCGCAGGGCCAGTATTATATCAGTTTCCTGATGGCAGGGGACATCGTCCGGGATAAAATAATAATCCCGCAGATATTTTTTTGCCTGTTTCAGCTTTACCACCGCAAGGGTACATTCCGGTGCGGCACCTAAAAAGTTTTCCGCGGGGTTTCCGCTTCCGGCCGCAAGGCTTGCGGTAAAGGTACCATGTCCCGATTCGTCTACGGAAGGTACGATGCTTAAGGGATTGTCGCTGCGCAGCGCTTCGTTGATCATCTCTTCGGTATATTCGGAACCGTAGGCAAACCATTCCGGCGGAGTTCCATCCTGGATCGTCTGATCCCAGATGGCGGCGATCCTTGTGGTTCCGTCCAGATTCCGGAATATCGGATTGCGGTAGTCAATCCCGCTGTCCAGAAAGCCGATCAGTATGCCTTTTCCCATCAGGCGCAGGGTGGGATAGCTTTGAAGCGGCAGGATACCGGCCTGGTTCAAGGAGTCGGTGCTGATATGCGTATAGCATTTCGGAATGGCCGGGTAATACAGCATTTCCGAAGTGAGCGGATCCGCCTGTTTGCTGGGAACATAGATGCAGCGGTAATTCGTTTCCGCAGTCTGCGTACAAAAATCTTCTTCATTGATCCGCGAGATCAGCGAGGAATTGTCATTTACGATAAAATCACGGTAATCGTCAGAAAGGATGGCTGTTTTACAAGTTTCCAGATCGACCATAGGTTATATAAGCTTTCTTTTTCATGCTGCTATTTAATGCTACTATATGACGGAAGTGTTTTTTTCAGAACAGCGGACAGTTTCTTACTGTGAGCAGCCGGTCAGGACGTGAATAGTAAGCGTACTGCCGCCTGCTGCCGCGAATGGTAAAAAAATTATAATGAAAGTATAAAAAAAGTTAGAAACTATTTGAAGTTGACGAAGAATGGGGTATAATGAAAACCAGTGAACGTAACTGTGAAAGCTGAACAGTTGCATGCCAAATTATAAACCAATGAAAGGGGTTGTGTTGATATGAGAAATTTTTTGGAGGATCTGGGAAAGCGTCTGGGCGAAACGGCTGAGAACGTAACGAACAAAGCGGGAGAGGCGATGGAGATCCAGAAGCTGAAAAGCCAGATCCGTACACTGGAAAGGGAGAACGACAGTGACTTGGCAGAGCTTGGGCTTGCGGTTTATGACCAGTTTAAGTCCGGGACAGAGGTAGGTGAAGAAGCAGCAGGGCTGTGCGAGGCCATTCAGAGCAGAGAAGAGAGCATTGCGGAATGCCTGCAGAAGATTTCCGATGTGAAGGGTGATTCCCAGTGTGAGGAATGTGGAAAGACCGTTGGAAAAGGTATGGCATACTGCCCGTTCTGCGGACATAAGATGCCGGAGATCGTCGAGGAAGCAGCAGAAGCAGCAGAAGAGGCAGTGGATGCGGCGGCAGAGAAGACGGAAGAAGTAGTGGAAGCAGCGGCAGAGAAAGCGGAAGACGTTGCAAAAGCAGCGGCGGAGAAGGTAGAAGAAGCAGCGGAAGCAGTGGCAGAGAAGGCGGAAGACGTTGCGGAAGCGGCAGCAGAGCATGTGGACGAAGCAAAGACAGAATGAGGCCTTTTGACGGGCAATCATGTATAAAGAGCCGGAAGTTCGGGAATCATAACCGTATCACTCCCGCGTATCCAGCGGGGACTTTGACGAATGCATTTCCGGAAGAGCATGTTCGGGAGTACAGATTAGCGAAGGGGGATGGTTATGGGAATTTTATTATTGATCAGTATCACGGCCTGTTTGGCACTTCTGGATATTACCGCCAAGTCAGTCATAGAAGGATATATGACCCGGAAGGAAGAGCGGACGGCCTGCAAGGGAAAGGTGATCCTGCGCAAGGTCTATAATTGCGGATTCTGCATGAACCTGATGGAAGAGAGGCCGGAGGCCGTAAAGTATGCGTCGGCATATGCGGCGGTGCTCCTGACCATTTACCAGCTCTTTACGCTGATGAGGAAGAAGCACCGCGTGAAGAAGATCGGCCTGTCGCTGATGACGGCAGGCGCGTGGAGCAATACCTTTGACCGGTGGCTACGCGGGTATGTGATCGACTATGTGGGATTTCAGACCAGATGGGAAAAGATCACGAAGCTGACCTTCAACCTGGGCGATTTTTTGCTGGGGGCGGGAAGCATCCTGGTCATGCTGTGCACCCTGTTCCATAGCAGTAAGAAAAAATAAAATAGTTCCGGAGATCTCCGGGGTTCGGAGCCGCTCTGCCTGAGACCTATCCATCTCAGGCAGGGTGGCTCCTGTAATGTGAAAAGTAGTCAAACTGGTTCAGAAGAATCGTAAGCCGGAGCCCTATGATACTGTCCAGATTGGAAAAACTGACATGGATCAGGTGCTCGATCTTCGCAATTCGTGCATGCAGCGTATTGACGTGAATGAATAATTTTTCGCTGGTCAGCTTATAGGAAAGCTCATTCGAAAAAAAGGATTCCAGGGTAAAATAGAGATCGGAGGAATGCGTTCTGTCATATTCCAGGATCGGTTCCAGGTATAATTGGTACAGCTCGTCCAGGTAGGCTTCGTTGATGTTGCCGTTGCTGTCCGTAAACAGCTTGATGATTCCCAACTCTCCATATACAAGCAGAGAAACACTGTCCTGCCTGTTCCTGACATAATTCAAAGTAAATACAGCTTCATTATACGCTCTTCGCAGATCCCAGTAGCGATGAAGGTCACTGATCCCCATAATAAAGTGGGAGGAATTAAAATAAGTGGATAGGGCATCATAGAGCTGCATGCCTACATCTTTTATGGAATGTACTTTATCATCAATCAGAATCACCCATTGTTCTTTATATAAAAACACAAGAAATTTATTATTATAGAGCCTGATATGCTTCAAATGATTGATAAATCCGGTCAATAGCTCCACATTATTAAAAAGATTTAAGTCTTTGCGGCTGTTGATCAAGAGCAGATAATAGCTGCTGCTCAATTCCGTATTCAGACTCAGGCTGATCTGCTTTTTGCGGGCCCGGTCTTCGTGCGTCAGGTCAAGGAGACTTTCAAAAACTACACTTTTGAAGTAATAGTTTGATTTCTCAAATTCTGCCGTAATACTGATTTTCAGAGAATATATGGACATGATTGTTTCCAGCCGGCAGATCAGTTCAGGAGGAAGCGTTTCGGCGGATGAACGGTATTTTACAATAATGTAAAATGCAGAAGTAATTTTTGAAATATGGGAAGGGATGATAAAATACTGATCTTGTTCATTGACAGAATTGTCATGGTATTTATATCCGTTCATGGCAATGCCGTTTGATGTGTGCGGAGCCATGAGCCAGGGATATATCGGATATCACATCCAGCAGGCATTAAAATACGCGCTCAGTATTCGGAATAAGCATTGTCCGGTTGTGACAGTCGCGACGCAGATGGTGGTTGACAGAGACGACAGGGCTTTTGAAAATCCTACAAAACCCATCGGTCCGTTTTATACGGAGGAAGAGGCAAAGAAGCTGGAAGAGGAAAATGGATACACGATGAAAGAGGACGCGGGCCGGGGATGGCGCAGAGTGGTTGCGTCTCCGATCCCCAGAAAGATCGTAGAGATAGAGGCAATTAAAAATCTGTGGAAATCTACGATCGTGGTTTCCTGCGGAGGAGGCGGCATCCCGGTAGTCGAGAATCCGGACGGGACACTGGAAGGGGTTGCTGCCGTCATTGATAAGGATCATGCAGCTGAGCTGCTTGCGGAGCAGGTGGAAGCGGATATCCTGATGATCCTGACAGAAGTGGAAAAGGCCGCGGTCAACTGGGGCAGGCCGGATCAGAAAAATCTGGACACCATGAGTCTGAAAGAAGCGGCGCAGTATGTGGAAGAGGGACAATTCGCTCCGGGAAGTATGCTTCCAAAGATGGAAGCCTGCATGAAGTTCGTACGTCAGAATCCACAGAAAAAAGCGATTATCACCAGCCTTGACAAAGCGCTGGAAGCATTGGAGGGAAAGACCGGGACAGTGATTACATTTGCATAAAATGAATCCTTGATGGAATAGCCGGAAGACATAGAGGTAATTTCAGGAAAAACAGGGCGCGGTATCTGAAATCAGAAATATTCAGATGCCGCGCCGTTCGTATATTGGCTGGTGATTTATTTCTGTATGAATATTTTTACATTAAGATATTTTTAAGATTTTTGTTGAGTTTCTTTTAAGCGGGTTTTATTATAGTAATCGTATAAAGAGGAGGGGATCCGTATGGAGAATGAGACGATACTGGTCGTGGATGACAATGAGGAGATTGTGTATTCCATCAGCGAACTGCTGAAATATGAGGGCTATCGGGTGGTGAAGGCGTATGATGGAATGGAGGCACTGGATGCCCTGGAGCGGGAGAAGATCGACCTGATCCTTCTGGACGTGATGATGCCCCGGCTCAACGGGCTTTCGGCATTGATGAAGCTTCGGGAGAAGAGCAGGATCCCGGTGATCATCCTGTCGGCCAAGACCGAGGAGAGCGACAAGGTTTCCGGGCTGACTCTGGGAGCCGATGATTATGTGGAAAAGCCCTATAACCCGGCGGAGCTGACCGCCCGGATCAAGGCGCATCTGCGGCGGTATCACGCATGGGGAGAGAAGAAACCGGAAGCAGCGGAGGACAGGATCGTTAATGGCGGCCTGGTGCTGGATAAAAAGCAGCGGGTGGTGATCGTGGAAGGGGAGGAGGTGCATCTGACCGCCACGGAGTACAAGATCCTGGAGCTTTTCATGGAGCATCCGGGGCAGGTATTTCCAGCGGAACAGATCTATGAACGCGTCTGGGGCGGAGTGGCGGATTATACGGTGGAGAATACGGTCATGGTGCATATCCGGCATATCCGTGAAAAGATAGAGATCGATGCAAAGAAACCGAGGTATGTAAAGGTGGTGTGGGGGATTGGGTACAAAATGGAAAAACAGGATTGAATACGTAACACTGCTTTGGGGAAGGAAGCTGCAGATCATATTCGGAACCATATTGCCAGCAGGGGGGCTTTTGGCAATTTGGATCATGTTGGAATATAGAGGAAATCATTCGTTAAGAAGTACACTTTTTTGGGGGGCAATGGGAAATTTGCTTCTGGGGCTGGGCTTATGGAGGCTTTTGAGTCTGTATCTGAGCCGGCGATATGGAGAGCCGGAGGAAAGCCTGGGACATGATTATGAGAAATGGAAGGAAAGCCGGGATCGATCCAGGAAACGGCTGTATCGGATCGGTAAGGCGGCAAGCCTGGCCGTAGCCGTGTATCTGGCTGTTGACGCGGTGATCATGTATATGGGCGGCTGGTGGTACAACTATGCGCCGGGGTATGTGATCATTATTACAGCTTTGCTCCAATTCCTGATCTGCCAGAGCAGAGTCAATTATTTTTGGGAGCGGAAGCTGGACTGCGTTATGGATCAGATGGAGGACATGCAGCAGAGAAGGCTGGCGGAGGCATTGGAGATTGAGAAAAAAAGCCTGGAGAAGGTCTCGCGCAGCGACCAGCTCAGGGTGGATCTGATCACCAACGTATCCCATGACCTGAAAACACCGCTGACTTCCATTGTGGGCTATCTGGAACTGATTAAAAAGGAAGAATTGAGCGATGCTGTCCGGGATTATGTGGACGTGATCTCTGCCAGAACGGAAAAGCTGGGAGAAATGATCAACAGCTTGTTCTCTCTGGCAAAGGCAAGTAGCGGCAATGTGGAGCTGCACAAGGAGCAGTTTGAGGTGAACCGTCTGATCGAGCAGATTTTTGCGGATATGGAGGACCAGATCCGGGAAAGCGGGCTGAAATTCGTGACACAGCTTACGAAGGATAATACGGAGATTCATTCGGACAATATGTATTTTTACCGGATCTGTCAGAATCTAATTGAAAATGCATTGAAGTATTCTGCTCCAAATACGAGGGTGTTCGTGAAAACATTTCTCAGGCAGACAGAGGTGGGGGAAGGAGGCTTACAGGGGGATATCCATTTGATTGAGATTCCGGATTCGGTCTTACAGAAAGTAAGCTTCGACCAGCCGACAGAGCAGAAGGAAAAAATCTGTATCGAGATCACCAATACGGCAGGCTATGATATGGATTTTACAAAAGAGGATATCATCGAACGCTTTGCCCGGGGAGATCAGTCCAGGACCAGCGAGGGGAACGGCCTGGGGCTGGCGATCGTGAGCACGTATGTGAAAGCCCTGGGCGGGGAATTTGACATTCGAATCGATTGCGACCAGTTCAAGGCGTGCCTGGAATTTTAGGCCGGGGGCATTGCGTTAAGTGGGGGGGCAGTCCAATTACAGCTCACACCTGTGAGGTGTCAACCATAATAGTAATCATGTCAGTTGGTTCCGGCTCCGCCTGCCGCTGTGCGTACTCAGCGGCAGGCGTGACCGGATGTTTATTGTATGATCTGATTGAAGATAGGAGGAGAATAGATTATAATATAGGAATAATCAAATCTGGGGAAGAGGGTTTGATAAGATCATGGTGGTATGTGAAAAGGAGTTGATTTTAGGATGCGCTTTTTATTTTCGAATCAGGGCGGCGCAATGGGATGTGCTCTGAGTTCTTCCCGAACCGGGCTTCTGGTTGCGGCCGCGGGGCTTGTGATGATGGGAGTTGGGATCTGCCGGGGGGAGATGGCCGTGGTGATGGAGAAAGCAATCAATATCTGTCTGGAGTGTATTGGAATTGGATAAGAGACGACATGGGATACAGGCGCTTTGGGCGCTGCTTACCAACAGCTATCTGCTGGGATTTGTACAGGGAAAGATCTATAAGGGGAAGTTGAAAAGCCTCTGCGTCCCCGGCCTGAATTGTTATTCCTGCCCCGGGGCTCTCGGAGCCTGTCCGATCGGGGCCATGCAGGCTGTGATCGGAAGCTGGAATTTTAAACTGACGTTTTATGTGGCCGGATTTCTGATGTTCGTGGGCGCGCTGATCGGAAGATTTGTATGCGGCTGGCTCTGTCCGTTTGGGCTGATTCAGGATCTGCTCCATAAGATTCCGTTTTTCAAAAAGATCGGAACCTTTCGGGGGGACCGCATGCTGAGAAAATTGAAATATCTGATCCTGGCTGTATTTGTTATATTGCTGCCGATGTTCCTGGTGGATTTTCTGGGACAGGGGATGCCCTGGTTCTGTAAGCTGATCTGTCCGGCAGGGACGCTGGAGGGCGGGATACCGCTGGTTTTGCTGAATGAGTCTATGAGGAGCGCCATTGGGTGGCTGTATGTCTGGAAAAACGTGCTGCTTCTGGTTACCGTCATTTTGTCGATCCTGATCTACCGGCCGTTTTGTAAATATATCTGCCCGCTGGGGGCGGTGTATTCTGTATTCAATCCGATCTCGGTGTTTCGGTATCGGGTGGATCGGGAAAAATGTGTGGAATGCGGAGCCTGCGCGGATGTATGCAAAATGCAGGTGGATCCGGTGAAGCATCCCAACGATCCGGAGTGCATCCGCTGCGGAGCATGCAGGAAAGTGTGCCCGGTGAAGGCAATTCGGTGAGGCGGTTTGCTGCTGCATACATGGTGTCGTGTACTCGCTAAACGGCATCCTGCCTGTCGATTAAGAAAAATGAAACAGTTCGGTCTGTCTTCTTTACAAATTCCGATAAATGGTCTAAAATTAGAGTTAGAAAGAATTGCCTGAAAGGAGCTAACAGAAGATGGAAGAAAAAAGAAAGGACAGACGCATGAGCCTGTCTGCAAAGCTGTTGATTAAAAATATGAATGATGATTCAGTGAAGGCAGAAGAAGTAGAGATCGAGGTGTTGGATGTATCCAAGACAGGTGTCGGATTCATCTGTAATACGCCGCTGTCGATCGGAGCTGTGTATGAAGCTCATCTGAAGATCTGGACCGACGAAACGATCCATGCGTTTTTGAAGGTAGTCCGGATTGAACAGACGAAGGAAGAGCGGTATGTATGCGGGACGATTTTCATGGGCCTGCCGGAAGTGAATGCCAAGCGGATTGAGATCTATGAGATGATCGATCGTATCAATGAGAAATAATGCTCCGGGGCATGCCTGATCTTGGGACTGCCTGTGAGAAATAGTTGCAGATGTTTAGTACAGGGCAGGAGCTATGGAGGGCTGAACAGAAATATAGAATAATGACTGCTGGAAAATGGTATTTCCATACGATGTATAGTTGCAATTTGTTATAAACTGCGGTATAGATTTGGGAAATACAGCATTTTCCAGCATTTTTTTCGGGGGAGTGTTAATGAAAACTGTCTTTCTAAAGGGGATGGTTCGGGGAATAAAAGGCGGTACGGACAGTTCAGGACAGAGTGCGGATGGATCGAGGGGATAGAGGGACCCTGTCCCCTGAATGAACATTGTATGCAAAAATGCGGCTAGAGACGGTTTTTGCATGGAATTATCAGGAAAGAGGATCCTGTGAATGGTTTGACAAAAGGAAATTTGTATCCAGGACAGACAGATTTCTCTGCAGAGCATAAATCAGAAGAGAATCCCGTGTTCTTCTGGCATACAGAGCGCCTGCATCTGCAAGGGCAAGGGCACGCTGAGTATCGTCAAGGGACAGGGAAAGAGCCAGGCAAAGGGCGATGACTTTATCGCGGCCTGGTTTTTTTGTACCGTTTAAAATCTGATAGCCATAGGTGCGGTGTATCTGGGAACGTTCCCACAGGCGGCCAGGGGAAACTTTTTTTCTGCATTTTTTCGGAAGAGCGAACTTGAATCTGGAGAAAGGAAAGGGATGTACTATTAAATTATAAATTGAAGTAATGCGGCGAGAACGTTAATGTTTGGTCTATAAGCGATTTTGTGCTATGATATACTTGAAATGTATTTTGGCGTGTAGAGGAAACAGGTAACCTATAGAAGAGGATGCAAATTGATGAATGGCAAAACTACGAAAAAAAGTGCTGCTAAGACATCGAAGCAGCAAAAGAAAGGTACATCTGGAAAGAAACAAAATAACCTGGCTTCTATGAAGAAGGAAAAAGAGCGTTGGTATCAAAAAACGGGCTGGATTCTATTTTGGTTAGTTGTATTTTTTCCTGTTGGCATTGTTTTGACATGGAGAAATAAAAAGTGGAATGGAATTGTTAAAACCTTGCTTAGCGGATTGTTTGGCTTTTTGTTTTTATGTGCTTGTATAGGAGCCACCACATCGGCAATACCGCTTGAAGAAATCATATTATCCTCAGACAGTGATCAAATTTATGATATTAATAATACAGTAGATATTGCTGTAAAAACAAAGCCGGAAGATTATCATATTCCAAAATCCGCTTTTGAAATAACGGGCGGTGAATTGGATTTTAAAAATGATAAAATAACATTTACATCATCTGAAGATGGTGAATTTGACATTTGCGTAAAGTATTCGGACGTTACGAGTAATACGGTTACGCTAAAATTTGAAGATAAAGAAGCGATTGAACAGGCGCGGATTGCAGCTGAGCAGGCGGAACAGGAGCGTATAGCTGCCGAACAGGCTGAGCAGGAACGGATTGCTGCCGAACAGGCTGAGCAGGCGCGAATCGCTGCCGAACAGGCTGAGCAGGCACGAATCGCTGCCGAGAAGGCAGAACAGGAACGGATTGCAGCTGAGCAGGCGGAACAGGCACGAATCGCGCAGGAGCAGGCGCAGATTGCAGCCGAGCAGGCACGTATCGCACAAGAACAGAATCAGCAGGCAGCTCCGGTAGAGGGGATGGTATGGTTATCAGCAACAGGAAGTAAATATCACAATAAACCGAATTGCGGAAATATGAATCCCAATAATGCACGCCAGGTGCCTTTATCAGAAGCGCAGAAGAACTATGGTCCATGTAAAAATTGTTACAGATAATATTTATAGATGATTTATCGGTAAGAAAAAAGTCGCAATCTAAATGGTGGGGATTGCGACTTTTTATCTGCATTTTTAATCGGAATACACCTGTACAAAAATCAAACCTTATGATGGCACAGGAATATGGTATTGCGTCAGCAGTTCCCTCATTCGGGCGAGTTCCGCATCCTTATCAGCGATGACTGCATCCTTCTCGGCAAGGTCAGCAATCAGGGCATCATTCTCAGCACGCAGTCGTTTTTGGAGTACGCTGGGCAGTTCAATCAATGGCTTTGTCATGCGGTCTACCTCCTTTCGAAAAATGGATTGGTTCTTAAATATTTTCTCTGCGGCGTAACGGAAAAGGTTAACATAACTTAGGCCGCAGCCGGAGCAGTACATATTTTTCAGACATAGAGTATGATTCCTTTCTTTTGTAATGCAAGTGAATGAGCTGCAATTGCTGTGAAATATGGCGAGCTGCCAGAACTGCCGGATCGTCAGAATGACGTTGTCCGAATTGTTTTCACACGATAAGTATAGCAGACAATATGGAAAAAGTAAATGTATTTTTGTAAATCCTGACAAAAGGTGTCAGGATATGTGTGTTAAAGTAAATACCATAGCATACAGTTATACATAAACTTTTAACAGATTAGAAAGAAAGAGGAAAAGAAAATGAACGAGATGAATGAAATGAATCAGAAATTTTGCCAGTGCTGCGGTATGCCTATGGGAGATACGGATGAGCTGTATGGGACAAATGCCGACGGCAGCAAAAATGAGGAATATTGTAAGTATTGTTTTGAAAATGGTGAGTTTACTTTTCATGGTACGATGGAAGAGATGATTGAGGCATGTGTACCGAATATGGCTGCAGCCAACCCCAATATGAGTGAAGATGAAGCAAGAAAAGCCATGCTTGAGTGGTTCCCGACACTGAAACGCTGGAAAAACTGATCGTTGCCGCAGGCGGTATGCTGAAACAGGAAATCGAAACGGTTTCCTGTTTTTTGTAATTTTAGGTTTTTTGTAAAATGCACTTGACAATATATGTAAAGCGGACTATACTATAAGGGTAAAGTCAACTTGACAATTTTTTTGGATGCATGATTTCCGAAAAATCTGGAGGGGGGGGCGAGGTGAAGAACAGGATCCAGGAACTGAGGAAAGAGTGGCGTATTACCCAGAGTGAGCTTGCGGATGCGGTGGATGTGACGCGGCAGACGATCATCTCTCTGGAAAACGGAAGGTACAAGGCATCATTGGTTCTTGCGCATAAGATCGCGCAGTACTTTGGGATGGGAATTGAAGACGTGTTTATATTTGACTTGGAGGAGGAAAACGTATGTTGTTCAAATCATCAATATGGGAACCCGTGAATACAGATGAAGAATACAGGGAAACTTTAAAAAGAAGAAAGAAGTTTATCCCGGCGCTGATGCTTGGAGGAGCCGCATCGATCGTTGTGTCGGTCATTCTCATGCAGTCCGGGGAGGAGAAGGATTTTCTGTCCGGATTGTATATGGGGATCGGATGCGGAATCCTGGGGGCAGGCGCCGTATGGTTTCAGCGGATCAGGAGTCTCCTGAAGGATGAGAAGAAGCTTCGGATGAAGCGGCTGCAGGAATATGACGAGCGGAACGTCCAGCTGAACCTGAAAGCGCACAATACGGCCGGGGTGCTTCTGATCATTACAGGATATGTGATCATGCTTGTTGCCGGATTTTTCAGTATGGAAGTATTCTGGACGGTATGGGCGCTGATCATGCTGTATTTCTTCCTGTTCATTGCAGGAAGAAATATTTATGATAAGATGATGTAACCATTCAGAACAGCAGGAATAAGAAAAAAGGAAGGTGATTTCTATGATTGAGATCAATAATCTGACCAAGATCTACAAGCTGAATAAGAAGCAGATGAAGGAATCTAAGACCACCAATCCTCTGAAAACAGCTGTAGACGACTTAAGCCTCCGGGCGGTGCAGGGGGAGATCTACGGGCTGCTGGGACCCAACGGTGCGGGAAAGACGACCACGCTCCGATGCATTTCCACCATTATCCGTCCTACGAAGGGGGAGATTTATGTTGCCGGACATGAGGTGCAGAAGGAGCCGGAGCAGGTACGGGAGAAGATCGGGTTCCTGACAGGCGACATCAAGCTGGATCCCCAGTTCTCCGTGGACTATATGTTTGACTTTTTCGGAAGGCTCCACCATGTGCCGGAGGAGAAACTGAAGGCAAGGAAGGAAGAACTGTTTGAGTATTTTGGGATCAAGGATTTTGCACATAAGAAGATCAAGGAGCTGTCTACCGGAATGGGGCAGAAAGCGGCCATCGCGGTGTGTCTGGTCCATGACCCGGACATCGTGATCTTTGACGAGCCGACCAACGGGCTGGATGTGGTGACGGCGCGGGGCGTGACGGATTACCTGAAAAAGCTGAGAAATGAGGGCAAGCTGGTGATCATCTCCACCCACATCATGTCTGAGGCGGAGAAGATCTGCGACCGGATCGGAATCATCATCGACGGGCAGAAGATAGCCGAGGGAAGGCTGGAGGAGATTCTTCAGGAGACCGGGGCGCAGGATCTGGAGGATGCGTTTTTTGAGCTTTACAGGGAGAGAAAGGGGGAGGCATTATGATGGACGGAATCAGACAGATCTGCGGCAAGGAGCTGGCCCGTGTATTCAAGGACGGGAAAATGCTGTTTTCCGTATTTATCCTTCCGGTCGTGATCATGATCGTGGTGATGAGCCTTGTCAGCAATATGAGCCAGAAAGCAGAGCAGGATGTGGAGGAGCATGTGCCGCTGGTATATGTGGAAAATGCACCTGCGGAGTTTAATGGATTTCTGGGGCAGACCGGGATCTCATGCGAGGTTCGGGAGGTGAAGGACCGGGAGAAGCTGACGGAGCAGATCCGCAGCGGAGAAGCAGATCTGTGGATCGAATTTCCGGAGAATTTTGCGGAAGCGGTCGGGAATTATCAGAAGGGGGACGAGATCGCACAGGTGAAGACCTACTACAATCCGTCGGAGGAATATTCCAGGGCGGCATTTGATGCCATTTCCACCGGGGTGCTGGAAATGTACCGGCAGACGCTGCTGGCAGAGCGGGTGGACGATATGCAGAAGCTGACGGTATTTACTGTCAATTCGGACAATCCGGATATGATCATCCAGGATGACCAGAAGGCCGGGGGAAAGGTACTGGGAACGATGCTGCCTTACTTCGTGACGATCCTTCTGTTTGCCGGAGCCATGGGGATCGGAACGGACATGGTTGCGGGAGAGAAGGAGCGGGGGACGATGGCAAGCCTCCTGGTATCTCCGATCAAGCGGAGCTCCATCGTGCTGGGAAAGGTATTTGCGCTGATGATCATTTCCGGGGTATCGTCGGTGGTGTATGTAGCGGCCATGGTGGTATTCATGCCCCAGATGCTGGGCGGGGCGTCCGGAGAGGATTTAGGCATCAGCCTGACGCTGAGCGCGCAGCAGATCGGAATGCTGGCACTCTTGCTGGTGGCCATCGCATTTTTGTATTCGGCGATCATTGTTCTGGTGTCTGTATTTGCAAAGACGGTCAAGGAGGCCAGCTCCTATGTGATGCCGATGTATATGCTGGTCCTGGTGCTGGGGATCATGACCATGTTTACCACGGATGCGCCCAAGAGCTGGTTCTATATGCTTCCGATCTATAATACATCGATCGCACTGCAGGGAATCCTGACCCAGGAAGTCACCGCCGCGCAGTACGGGATGACCCTGGGGGTGACGTTGGCGCTGGGAGCGCTGCTTGTGGGAGTGATCGCAAAGGCATTTGAAAGTGAAAAGATGATGGCGATATAAGAAAAAGGGGCCGCCGGAAAATGACAGATTTTCCGACAGCCTCTTTTTTAATAACTGTAGGAAAATAATCAGATTGCGCAGGTGATTTCCATACAGTTCCTCCTATACCCATAGCTGCTATAAATCCCGCACGAGCAATGCGGTGTTTGTCTTATCGATCCGGTTGCGGATCTGCATCATCTGATAATCCAGGACATCAATGGAATCGGCGCAGACCTTGAGCTGCCGCTCGAGCGCTTCTGTATTTTCCACATCCTTTTTGTATCTCAGCTTGTGTTCCAGGCTGGCCCAGAAATCCATGGCAATGGTCCGAAACTGCATTTCCACCTTGACGTATTCCTTTCCGATGGACAGAAAGATCGGGACGTCCAGGATCAGATGCAGGCTGCGGTAGCCGTTGGGCTTTGGATTCTTGATGTAGTCCTTTTTCTGTACCAGGATGATGTCATTGGACTGGACCACCAGATCCGCCAGGCGGTAAATATCATCCGGAAAGGAACAGATCACGCGGACGCCTGCTACGTCAGTGAGATATTCCCGGATGCTCTCTACCGTGATGGGATATCCCTTTCGATCCAGCTTTTCATAAATGCTTTCCGGTGATTTCAGACGGCTCTTGATGGACTCAAACGGATTCCGGTTGTACTCCTGGGCAAATTCCTCGTAAAGGACCTTGAGCTTTGCCTCAATCACCATGATGGCGCTGCGGAACTGCATCATCAGGTCGTTGAAAATCTTGGTATCTCTCAGCTGGCGGGTGTGGAGCCGGATGATCTGGCGCTGCTCCTCCAGAGCCCTTGTCTGCTGGGCGATGGTCTGCGCCATTGCGTTTTTGCGGGTGAAGAGTTCTACGATATTGTCTACCCGTTTTTTTACAATGGAGCTGTTAAAGGGCTTGTGGATAAAATCCGAAACGCCCAGCTCGAAGCAATAGTTTTCAATCTCTACGGATCTTTCACTGCTTATGATCAGGACGGGGATGATGTCGATCCACTTCTGGTCGTTCATCCAGTTCAGGACTGCATAGCCGTCCGTATTCGGCATCTGCAGATCCAAAAGAAGAGCCGCGATGCCGCCCTGGTATTCCTGCAGCTTTTGGATGGCCTGTGTACCGTCCTCCGCTGTCTCTACGATATAATCCTCCATCAGCATATCATGCAGTATCTCGCGGTTGATCTCCACGTCATCTGCGACTAGTATCCTATGCATCATGCCACCTCGATTTTATCTTGGAAGCTACAGAAAAATAACGGATACAGACAAGCCAGGATGTGTCAGCTATTTTTCCTTAGGAACTGTGCATAAATAACTTGTGCACAGTTCCTTAGCTCCTTATGTACTCGCTCACTTATTGTACCATAAAATGGGGGCTGTTTCAATGTTACAATTGGAATTAACCCCCAGGGGGGCTTGTATTGCTGCTGTAATATGGTAATCTGATATAGTAAAATATGATTTGTCGGTTGTGTTTTGCGCATGTGAGTGAATAGAAATCGGTAAATGGATCGAAAATGGGAGGGATTACAATGCATATGGCAGATGCTCTGGTGGCTCCGGCGGTGGCAGGTACGATGTATGTCTGTTCTGCGGCCGTGGCGGCTTATTCAGTGAAAAAGGTACGTTTGGATGTAGATACAAAAAAGGTTCCGGTGATGGGGGTGATGGGGGCCTTCGTGTTTGCGGCCCAGATGATCAACTTTACGATTCCGGGAACAGGCTCCAGCGGCCACCTGTGCGGAGGGATGCTTTTATCGGCTCTGCTGGGTCCCTATGCCGGGTTTTTGACCATGATCGGGGTGCTGCTGATCCAGGGGCTGTTATTTGCCGACGGCGGGCTCCTTGCTTTGGGCTGTAATGTCTGGAATATGGCGTTTTACGGATGCTTTCTGGGAACGCTTCTGATCTGGAAACCTTTGATGAAGCACGGGATGTCAAAAGCAAAAATTGCGGCGGCGTCAATCCTGGGATGTGTACTGACCCTGCAGCTGGGGGCGTTCAGTGTGTGTCTGGAAACATGGGCATCAGGGATCACGGAGCTGCCGTTCGGAGTTTTTGTGGGAACGATGCAGCCGATCCATCTGGCGATCGGATTTGTGGAAGGGCTGATCACTGCGGCAGTGTTGGTGTTTGTCTATGAAGCAAGGCCGGAGCTGCTCTATGGCAGCTCGCCGGAGGAGGAAAACAGGGGAAGATTTTCCTTCAAAAATACGATCCTCGTCCTGGCCGCTGCGGCAGTGCTGATCGGAGGAGGGCTGTCCCTGGCGGCTTCTTCCCATCCGGATGGATTGGAATGGTCTATCGAGAAGCTGACCGGCTCCGCGGAGCTGGAAGCAGAAGGCGGGATCTATGAGGCATCAAATGCAGTGCAGGAAGCAACATCGCTGCTGCCGGATTATGCATTTCAAGGGTCGGAGTCGGCGCTGGGCACTACATTTTCCGGAATCGTGGGAGCAGCGGCGGTCTTAGGCGTCTGCGTGGGAGCATGCTATTTGTTTAAATTTTTCAGGAAATGTTCGGAATCATAAGGAATATGCGGGTATGAACAGGATCAGTGGGGCGATTTGTGAAATACATCATATGGATATGCTGGCGTCAAGGGATCAGTGGGTGAATCGGATCCATCCGCTGGTCAAGCTTGTGCTGACAATCCTGTATATAGCGGTGGTGGTATCCTTTCACAAATATGATGTGGCGGGGACTGCCGGGATGGCCGTCTATCCGATGGCTCTGTTTATTCTGGCGGAATTATCCTTTGCCGACAGTTTGAAACGGCTTCGGCTTGTGCTGCCGCTGGTCTGTTTTGTGGGAATTTTGAATCCATTTCTGGACAAAAATGTGGTGCTCATCGATGGGATTCGGATCAGTGCAGGGGTGATGTCCATGGTGACGCTGATCATGAAAGGGATATTCAGTGTGTTGGCTTCCTATCTGCTGATCGCCACAACCTCTGTGGATCGGCTTTGCTATGCGCTGCGGCTGCTGCGTATCCCGAAGGCGGTGGTGACGCAGTTTATGCTGACCTACCGCTATATTACGGTGCTTCTGGAGGAAGTGAACCGCATCACCCAGGCGTATCTGCTGCGGGCTCCCCATCAGAAGGGAATCCATTTTAAGGCATGGGGGTCCCTTGCGGGACAGCTCCTTCTGCGGAGTATGGACCGGGCGAATGAGGTCTATGACAGTATGCTGCTCCGGGGATATGGGGGGGACTATATGTATCTGCGGGAGCGGACGGCGTTTCGGGGAAAGGATCTGGCATATCTGCTGTTCTGGGCGGCAGTGATCGCAGTGCTGCGGAGATGGCCGGTCGTTCTGGTGGCCGGGGGGCTGTTTTCCTGAGCGGGAGATTTTGAGAGCAGGACGGGGCTGTTTTTTGAGCGGGAGATTTTGAAAGCTGGGCAGGGCTGTTTTCCTGAGCGGGTGATTTTAGGAGCAGGCCGGGGGTGTGCTTTTTTGAGCGGGTGGATTTCGGGAGCGTCAGGGAGGATACGATGAGCCATATACATATCGATGTGGAAAATGTTTCTTTTGGATATGAGAAAGGAAAGGAAATACTGCGTGAGATCTCACTGCATGCGTCGGAGACGGATTCTATCGGCATCATCGGCGCGAATGGGGTGGGGAAGTCTACATTTTTAAAAATGCTGGTGGGGTTGAACCTGGATTTTACAGGTTCCATCAGAATCGAAGAGATTCCGGTGGAAAAGGGTACACTGGCTCAGATCCGCTCGAAGATCGGGTATGTGTTCCAGGACTCGGACAGCCAGCTTTTTATGAATACGGCTTACGAGGACATTGCATTCGCGCCGAGGAATTATGGCCTGCCGGAGGCGGAAGTGGAGAGAAGAGTGGAGCAGGCGCTTGCCATGACGGGGATCGGGCATCTGCGGGATAAGCAGATCTACAAGATGTCAGGGGGCGAGAAGAAGCTGGTTTCGATCGCCACGATCCTGTCCATGACGCCGGATATCATATTGATGGATGAGCCGTCGATCGCGCTGGATCCGAGAAACAGACGGAATCTGATCCGAATTTTAAATTCCTTTGCGCATTTGAAGATCATTGCGTCCCATGATCTGGATCTGGTCCTGGATACCTGTGAACGGACGGTGCTGATGTCGGACGGACGGATTGTGAAGGATGGACGGACAGAAGAGATCCTGACGGATCAGAGGCTGCTGGAGGAGCATGGGCTGGAGCTGCCGCTCTGTATGCAGAAAAACAATTCCAACCGTGCAGGTGGAAAAAACTAAAGGTTTTCTTAAGATGCTTGACAGGGAAGGCGAAGAGTGATATATTCTTATCAAGCAATTGAAAGGGAGTAGCTGAACACCTGGAAATGGGTGGATTTGAAACCGTCAACCGATATCGAGAGATATCCGTATCAAATGAGATAGCAAGACTTTTATTGTGGCTGATGTCATGATAGGGGTCTTTTTTTCGTCCTGTTGGATACAGCCGCATCAACTTGCTGACTGGTAAAGGCTGCGATTGTTAAGCTTAAGAAAGTGAGGAAATGGAAATGGCAGAAGAACAAAGGAAACAGGAAATCAGAGAAGCGCTGGGCGCGGGCGCACGGGCACTTACAAGCCTGAGAGAAGCACAGGAAAAGCTGGAAAGCGCGAGAAAATGGGGGATCGCCGATCTGTTTGGAGGCGGATTTGTCATTGATATGATCAAGCATTCCAGAATGGGAGACGCGGTAGCCTGTATGGAGACAGCGAAAAGGGATCTGCAGAGGTTCCAGAAGGAGCTGGGAGATGTGGAGGTTCCCATGGATCTGCGGATGGAGATCAGCACGTTTCTTTCATTTGCGGATTTTTTCTTTGACGGCCTTGTGGCGGATTATCTGGTGCAGAAAAGGATCACGGAGGCCAGGGAACAGGTGGAGGAAGCGATCGGCTATGTGGAAAGGCTGATGGCGGAATTGAAGCAGATCGTATGACGGAACAAGGAGAATTGCATATAATTAGAAAAAAATAGTTATATTCATGGCCGATGAAATCTGCCGCTCAGTATACTATGAGCGGCAGGCCAGGTCGCGAAGAGTAACAGAAGAAAGGATGAATGGTTATGGGATGTTTGGGAAATTTGCTGTGGTTTGTATTCGGCGGTCTGGTGACGGGGCTGAGCTGGTGTCTGGCGGGCTGCCTGTGGTGTATTTCAATCGTTGGGATTCCGGTGGGGCTGCAGTGTTTTAAGTTTGCGCAGCTCAGCTTCTTTCCGTTTGGGAAGGAAGTGCAGTACGGCGGCGGGGCAGGGTCATTTTTACTGAATGTGATATGGCTTCTGCTCTCAGGGCTCCCGCTGGCTCTGGAGCATCTGGCGATCGGAGGGGTGATGTGCATTACGGTGGTCGGGATTCCATTTGGGCTGCAGCACTTTAAACTGGCGAAGCTGGCATTGATGCCGTTTGGGGCTGTGGTTTATTGAGATTACGAGGTTATAGTGTTGTTGGCTTCCTGCTGTTCGAGGAGCTGCCGGAGTATAAAGTCCCGGAAGTTCGTGACTGCGGTGGTCAGGTATACCTGCTTGTTGGAGACCATGTAAATGTTGCCCTCCCAGGCGGGGCGGACGATGGGGAGGATCTTTACATTCAGCTTTAGGAGGATCTCACGGTAAGGGGTGACGGCAATCCCGAAGCCGTAAGCGACAAGGCCGAAGATGATCTGCTCCTCGTCCGTTTCGTAGGCGATCTCCGGGCGGCGGCCGACTGCTTCGAACAGTTCGTCGATCACGAAACGCAGTCCGGTTTTATTATTGAAATAAATGTAAGGATACTGCAGTGTGTCCTCCAGGGAAATGGACTCATTTTCCGCCAGCGGATGGTCCTTCGGTACGATGAGGACAAGCTCCTGGCGGTCGATGGGAACGCAGGAGAGGTCGTCGGATTCTACAGGGCGCACACAGAAGATCAGGTCATATTTTCGAAGCCTCAGGCCCTCTAAGAGCTCCGGCGTCCGGTCTGCGTGGAAGGTAAAATTAATCTTGCAGTCTGAGTTCAGGGAGAGAAAACGGGAGGCCAGCCTGGGGATGAACTGGACGCCAAGCTGGGTGAGAAAGCCCAGGCGGATCAGCCCCTCGCCTTTTGCGTAGCGATGCATATTTTCAATGCCGTTGTCCAGGATGGACAGGGAACGTGTGACGCATTGCAGAAATTCCTGCCCGTATCCGGTCAGCCGGGTTCCTCTCCCGGCTTTTTCAAATAGCCGTACTCCAAGTTCTTCCTCTAATTGTGAAATGGCGTGGCTCAGGCTGGGCTGGGAGATGTTCAGGTGCTGGGCGGCATTGGTATAGTGTTGCTCCTGGGCGAGCTCTGCGAAATATCTTAACTGGTACAGGTTCATAGAAATCCCTCTTTTCATTTTATCCATTTAACTGTTTTATTAAGTATACCCAAGGGCATCCCATTATGGCCATGCGGCCGTTTTATTAAGTATACCCAAGGCATCCCATCATGGCCATTCGGCCATTTTATTAAGTATAAATCAATTCATAGATATTGTCTATGAATAAATAGAAATTATTCATTTGTTTTATATATGGATGTGTGATAATTTAGTATGTGCAGAAACGAAATGCAGTAATAGAAAAGATTGATGAGAAAAAGCAGAAGGCAGAATGCCTGATCGTATAAAATGGAGGGATATCAAATGGATACAAAGAAAACACTGGTCAGAGGGGAACTGGTTCTCCCGGTCATTATTGTGATGAACAGCTTCGGGGTTGTACTGATGCTGTATTCGGGAACCGGAATCTCGGCGATCTCCAGTATGACTTATGCATTGAGTGAAGTACTCCCGGTATTTTCACTGGGGACGTGGACGTACATTTTCCAGAGCGCGCTGGTGCTCAGCCTGATGATCCTGAGAAAAAGATTTGTTCCGCAGTACCTTTTGAGCTTTGGAGTCGGGTTTGCGTTTGGGCTGATGATGGATGTACATAAGGAATGGATGCAGGTGCTTCCGCTGGCAGTTCCGTTTCGGGTATTCTACTTCGCGGCGAGCTACCTGATCATCTGTATGGGGGTTGCACTGTCCAACCGCTGTAAGATGCCGATCATCCCGACGGACCTGTTTCCCAAGGAATTGTCGGATATTACGGGAGCGGCATTTTCCCGGATCAAGGTTTCTTTCGACCTGATCTGCGTGGTCATTACGGCTGTGCTGACCCTTGTGTGTCTTGGCGGGATCAGCGGACTTGGGATCGGGACGCTGCTCAGTGCGCTGACTATGGGGAAGGTGATCGGACGTATGGACGGCTGGATGGACCGGCATGTGGAATTTGTCACATATCAGATGCGAGGACATGGAAGACGGAGACTGCGCCTGGCTTGATGCGGATTTGAACAGGATGTGTTATAGAATTGATTTTTGAGTAAAGGATTCAGGGAACCGTGAACATCGGAGGATGTAACAACGGTGTTACTGTATTGGCCGGATGCCGTGCAGCAAGTGCACGACACCGTGTGAACAGTAACACAACGGTTCTTTTTTTCGGCTTTTTTCATAAAAAAGTGGATTGTGTAATTCCGGCAGGTATGATAAAGTAGGGATATAGGATCATGAGCAGATCTGATTACATTTATTATACAAGGGGAATGGAACATGGAAAGAAAAGTAGGTACTGTTTCAAGAGGAATCCGATGCCCGATCATCAGGGAAGGCGACAATCTGGCGGACATTATTGTAACGAGCGTGCTGGAAGCGGCGGAAAGCGAAGGCTTTTCACTACATGACAGGGATGTGATCGCGGCAACGGAGTCCATCGTGGCAAGGGCGCAGGGGAATTATGCTTCGATTGACGCGATCGCGAAGGACGTGAGAGAAAAGCTGGGCGGAGAGACCGTGGGAGTGATCTTCCCGATCCTGTCCCGCAACCGTTTTTCCGTGTGTCTGAAAGGGATCGCAAGAGGTGCGAAGAAGATCGTATTGATGCTGAGCTACCCCAGCGATGAAGTGGGAAATGAACTGGTCTCTCTGGATCAGGTGGATGAGGCAGGGATCAATCCTTACAGCGACGTGCTGGATGTGGCGCGTTACAGAGAGCTGTTCGGTGAGAATAAGCACCGTTTTACAGGCGTGGATTATGTGACTTATTACAGTGAGCTGATCCGGGAGCAGGGAGCGGAGGCAGAGGTGATCTTTGCAAATAATCCGCGGGAGATCCTGAAGTATACGAAGCATGTGCTGGCCTGCGACATCCACACCCGGGCAAGGACGAAGCGGATCTTGAAGGCTGCGGGCGCAGAGGTGGTGCTTGGGATGGACGACATCCTGACAAGCCCGGTGGACGGCAGCGGATGCAACGAGCGTTTCGGGCTGCTGGGTTCGAACAAATCTACGGAGGAATCGGTCAAACTGTTCCCGAGAGAGTGTACGGGCCTGGTGGAAGAGGTGCAGAGGCAGATATTGGAAAAGACAGGGAAACATGTGGAAGTCATGGTATACGGGGACGGCGCGTTCAAGGATCCGGTGGGAAAGATCTGGGAGCTGGCGGATCCCTGTGTATCGGTTGCCAACACGAAGGGACTGGAAGGCACGCCGAATGAACTGAAGCTGAAATATCTTGCGGACAATGACTTTAAGGATCTGTCGGGAAAAGAGCTGCAGGACGCGATCTCAAAGAGGATCCAGGAGAAAAAGGAGAACCTGGTGGGAGATATGGTATCCCAGGGGACGACGCCGCGGAGGATCACGGATCTGATCGGCTCGCTCTGCGACCTGACCAGCGGATCGGGGGACAAGGGGACTCCGGTGATTTTGGTGCAGGGGTATTTTGACAATTATACTCACGGTTAATGAAATTTCCTAAGCAGGAGGCTTTCGGCATGAAGAAAAAAATAATCGTAGCCTGCGGCGGAGCAGTGGCGACTTCGACAATCGCGGCAAAAAAGGTGGAGGAGCTGTGCCGACAGTACGGAATCGAGGCGGAGATCTGCCAGACGAGGATCTCTGAGGTGGAGGAGAACCTGGAGGGTACGGTTCTGATCGTGGCGACTGTCAGGGCAAAAAAAGAATATGGTGTGCCGCTGGTCAGCGGGATGCCGTTTATTACGGGAATCGGGGCGGAGGAGCTGCAGGACAGGATTCTGGAGATACTTCGTGCATAAGATGATTTTTTTATTGTAACACTATGATAATCAGCATTCATACTCTGTATAGTAAGAAATTTTTGCCTGTAAGTACTTCTTTTATCAGGAAACATGGAAGTAGGAAGAAACTTCAGCTTAAGAAATAAAGAACGGGTATTTTATAATATATTATTCAAATTGTCAATAGAAAGAAAATGTTTAACATTGTCTAAACATTTTCTTTTTTTTAGCAGAAAACAGTCATGATTTGTTAAAATAAAGTCGGATTTCTTTGAGAAATGACAGCCGGTTTTTGCTATATTGAATTATATAGAACTGCAGGAAAGGCAGAAAAGAAAGGAGATTATAATGAAAATGATGAGTAACATGAAAAAGAGGATACAGCTGTTTTTGTTGATATCCTGTTTGATTGGAAGCTGTATTGGTTGTGGGGCGGGAAAGGATTCCGGCGATTTTACTGACAAAAATGTGGGAAATGAAGCATCGGATACGGAGGAGCAGGGTGAGGATTCCGATGAAATCAAGGAGATTACATGGATGTATGCGCAGATGTCCGGAATGATACCAGAAGATTTACAGAAGGTACAGGATGAGGTGAATAAGATCACTGAAGAAAAGATTGGGGTCAAGGTAAAGCTGAATCCGGTATCATTTGCGGATTATGCGAACCAGATTAGTCTTGTAATGGCCAGCCAGGAAAAAGTGGATATTATCACGACGGCAGGAACCAATATATGGTCATCACTTTTGAATCAAAACCAACTGACTTCGATGAACAAATTGTTGGAACAGTATGGGAGTGATATAAAGGAAATTTTGCCGGAAGCGTTTATTGAAGGAGCAACTGTTGACGGTAATATCTACGCTCTGATAAATAACAGTGCAGGGGTAGGAACCTGGGGGATACAGATGCGAAAAGACCTGATTGAGAAATATGATCTTGAAGAGGAAGTTAAAAAACTGCAGATGGTAGATGATATTATGGATATGGATGAAAATATAGCTGTTTTGGAACATATTTTCCAGACAATCAAAGAAAATGAACCTGAACTGGAGATTTTTTATCCATGGGGGGCACATCTGGCAGTATGTTATGATGGTTTGTCTGATAAGCTGGGAGTTATGCTTAAGAACGGTACAGAAATTGAAAATTTATATGCCACGGAAAATTTTAAAAAATTGTGTGACACCATGTATGGATGGACACAGGATGGATATATCATGAAAGACGCTGCTGTTACGACAGAATCCGTAGGGTCTTTGATGCAGAGCGGCAGGCTTTTTGCGTTTGGAATTAATACTGGCAGGAACAATTATATTGGTGAAGAAAATGGTTATGAAGTGTATTCTGTAAATCTCAAACTACCTATAATCGATAGTGGGATTACGATATTTGCAAATTGCATTCCAGTCACTGCTACAGAACCAGAAGCGGCTATGAAGTTCCTGAATCTGCTTTATGGAAGTGAAGAACTTGTAAATCTTATGGCCTATGGAATTGAGGGAGAGCATTATGTTAAAACGGAAGATGGGAAAATTGCATATCCCGAAGGAGAAGATCCGAGTACCAGTAAATATCCGGGGGATCAGTCCTATATGTATGGTAATGCAATGCTTACGTATTTTCATGAAACGCATACGGTTCAAAGCCATGAGGAAGAAATTGCTTTTCGTGACATGGCGGAACCAATGAGCTGCCTTGGGTTTAATTATAATCCACAGAATGTAAAAAATGAGGCGGCAGCCTGTACATCTGTTTTGAATGAATATGTAAACGGATTAACTTTAGGGGCATTGGATCCATCTGTAGAACTGCCAAAGTTTCTGGATAAATTGGAAAAAAGCGGAATTGATAAAGTGATTGCAGAAAAACAGAAACAGTATGAAAATTGGAAAAAGAGCAAGGAGACAGAGTAGGAGGCGGTTGTATGCCATACGGGAAGACACAGAAAGCCGGTAGGTTAGAATCGGAAGGGATGAAAGTTTTAGAGGCGGATTGCGGCATTGATTATGTAAAAGTGGATTTAAATCAGATTTATGCAGAAAAGGACGAAACCATGCTGCATCTTCAGATCCTTACGCCACAGATGGAGCAAGAGGAATATCCTCTTGTGGTCTTTGTTCAGGGATCCGGATGGGGAAAGCAGATCTTGGGGCTTCAGCTTCATGGATTGTGCGAGTTTTCATCACGAGGATATATTGTGGCTATTGTGGAATACCGTCCGTCTTGTGTTGCCCCATTTCCGGCTCAGATCAAGGATTTTAAGACGGCTGTAAGATTTTTACAGGAACATGCGGAGGAATATCACATTGATAAGGAACGTATTTATGCGTGGGGGGATTCATCAGGCGGCCATACAATTTTAATGGCAGCGCTTACGATGGAAAACAAGTATAATGATGAAGAAGGTGAGTTAAATATTAAAGGTTTCATTGATTTTTATGGTCCGACAGATTTGTTGACAATCAGTGGACAGTCTGGAAAACAGGATCATTCATCAGCAAAAGGTCCGGTAGGAATGCTTTTAGGAGGGTATCCGCTGGAAGAAAGGCTGGAACTTGCCAGAATAGCCAGTCCCATCAATTATATTAAACAGGTAGAATCTGTCAGGCCGATTTTAATCATACATGGCGATCAGGACGAGATAGTACCTTTTGAGCAAAGTGTACAATTCTATAAAAAGATGAAAGAATATGGGAAATATGTGGAATTTTATAAATTGAAAGGGGCGGGACATGGAGGAGATGCATTCTTAAAAAAAGCGGTGTTGGATATTGTTGAAAAATTCCTGGAGAGTTTGGTGTAGATCAATAAAAATATTGATAATAGGAGCAGCGGAAATATCACGGAATTTTGACAAAAGAAGTCGTTATAGTGTTAGGTGCCTCCGGCAATTTCAGATATAATGATATTATAACGGATCAGAACAGCAGGTAAAAAAACTGTCTGCCGTTCTGATCCGTTTTATGATATAAAAATGAAATTTCCAGGAGGCATATTTATGATTCAGAGGATTTATAAAAAAGAATGTAGTGATGTTTCACATCCTTTTCCAACAGCGGTTCAAAAGCTGGGGTTTCAAGAGGCCGGCTATAAGGAAGAGGAGTATTTTTTTGAAGGGACTGCAAATGTTTATGAAGAGACGGGGGATCGGACCAGAAGGGTGATTCATGAGGCATTGCCTTATATCAACAGATTTCTTGTGAGAAAACCTGTAGACGGGGAACGATTCAGCGGAAATATTGTAGTGGAGATTCTTAATGCTACAGCAGGCTTTGACATTGACCGGATGTGGGTAGTGGGAGCAAAGGAATTGATGCGGAGCGGAGATATTTATGTGGGAATCACCAGCAAGCCAGATGTGCTTGACAGTTTGAAAAAAGCAGATCCCGAAAGGTACGCTCCGATTAGTTGGAAGATTCCTTATGACAGGCTGGATGTACCCTGTGACGCGATGGACCGAGCAGCGCTGCCACGTAGGAGAGATTGCGAGACCGGGCTGTTTTGGGATATGCTGACGGAGATGGCGGATGTGCTGCGGACGGATACACAGTTTATTCCGAAAGGGAAGAAACGGCATCTGTACCTTGCAGGATGGTCACAGTCGGCGACTTATATGTATACATATCTGAACTATTTTGCATTTCCTGAGAAGGGAAAATCTGTATTTGACGGATATATGGCGGCAGGCGGGGTTCATTCATTTGTCGTCCCGCTGAATCAGGACGGCTATGGGAAGAAAATAGATATCAGGCAGAATATGATCACGTATATGCCGGTGCCGTTTATTTCCGTACAGACGGAGAGCGAGAACGCGCATTTTGACGGGATCAGGATAAGGCAGGAGGACAGTGACCGGGAAGAATTGAAATACCGGACCTATGAGATTGCCGGGGCAACGCATGATACCAGGTTTTCCATGTTGGATTATTACAAGGGGGATCCGGATATGGAGAAGATTGGCATCGTACCGGATTTCCCTTCAGTAGATGACGCTCCCAATGATTATCCTTATGAGTATTGCTTTTATGCGGTATACCGTATGCTGTTTTCCTGGGTGCGGGACGGGATTCGTCCGCCGCATGGAGAACGGATCGAGGTGACGGTGGAAGGGGAGAATAAGACAGATGTGTTGGGAAATGCTGTTGGCGGGATCCGTACGCCCTTTTTGGATGTCCCGGCTGCAGTCTACTATCCATATTGTACGGTAAAACGGGCAGATGGGGCTCTGGTAAGACATGGACTGTTCGGGCATACGGAGCCTTTTTCCGCGGGCAAGCTGGAAAAGCTGTACGGGAATCCGGAAAATTACCGGAGGCTTCTGGAGAAATCAGCAGAAAAGCAGGTGGAAAAGGGTTTCCTTCTTGCGGAAGATGTGGTATCTTGCGTGGAAGAGGCAGTTCGGCGTGTAGAAGGATACGGATTTTACAGGGAAGAAACAGCAAAAGGATTTGACAGGGATGCAGCAGAAAAGCAGAGCAGGGTGATCGCGGCTGAGCAGGTACAGGAGGGATGAAGTGTGAGAGCATGGAATTATGATTTTGAGGTTCCGGATGCAAAAAAGGTACGGATGATTGTGCATACGGATTGTAAAAACGAAGCGGACGACCAGTTTGCACTTGCCCACCATGTGATGACGCCAGGATTTATCATGAAGGGGATTGTGGCCGGGCATTTCAACCGGGTTCCCCAGAACATAACTCCGGGTACGACTGCTCAGGCAAGTATGGCGGAAGTGAAGAAGATACTGGAGTTGATGGATATGGAGGGACTCTGTCCGGTGGAGAAAGGGGCGGAATATCCGCTCATGGATGAGAACACACCAAATCCGTCAAAGGGGGCGGAGCTGATCATCCGAGAAGCCATGCGTGAGGATCCGCATCCATTGTTTATTGCCTGCCAGGGTACGCTTACGGACCTGGCGGCGGCGATTCTCATGGAACCGGCAATCTGCGGCCGTATGACGGCAATCTGGATCGGCGGGGGCGCTTATCCCAAGGGAGGACAGGAGTTCAATCTGTACCAGGATACGGCAGCGGCGAACGTAGTTTTCAAGTCGGAGATGCCGTTATGGCAGATCCCAGTGAATGTATACAAACAGCTGGGGGTGTCACTGACAGAGATGCAGCATCGGGTAAAGCCCTGTGGGGAGATTGGCGAATATCTTTTCCGGAATATGGCAGAATACAATATGAATCGTCCGGAAGGAATATGGCCCCATGGCGAGGTCTGGGGGCTGGGAGATTCGGCAGGCATCTCCGTGCTGCTGGAGGAACGTGAGCGTACAGATCTCTATGAAATGATTGCGGCACCCAGCATCCATGCGGAAGACATGACTTATATCCATGACGGGAGTAACAGAGACATCCGGGTCTACCATCATATCAATGCAAGACTTACGATGGAGGATTTTTATGCAAAGCTATGGGAGAATTACGGAGGGAAGAGATGAGAAAGATTCAGTATCGATTTGAAGTTCCAGATGCGAAAAAAGTGCGGATGATCGTACATACAGACTGCAGGAATGAGGCGGATGACCAGTATGCCCTTGTGCATCATCTGCTAACCCCCAAATTTATCATGAAAGGGATTATAGCGGGACATTTTAACAGGACATGCGGGAAATGGGGCGAGGGGCATACGGCACAGGCCAGTCTGGATGAGGTGAAGAAGATACTGGAATTGATGGATATGGAAGGCATCTGTCCGGTAGTAAAGGGATCGGAATATGCACTGTCAGATGAAAAGGGGGCGGTCTGGTCGGACGGTGCGCGGTTGATCATTGAAGAGGCAATGCGCAAGGACGGGCATCCGTTGTTTCTGGCTGTCCAGGGAGCGCTTACGGATGTGGCCTGTGCCATTTTACTGAAACCAGAGATCTGTGAACGAATGACCGTGATCTGGATTGGAGGCGGCGCATATCCGGAGGGCGGATGGGAATTCAACCTGTATCAGGATATTGCGGCAGCGAATATCGTAATGAAATCTAAAATCCCTTTGTGGCAGATCCCGGCGGATGTGTATGAGCAGATGGAGGTGACTTACGCGGAGCTGGAGGCAAGAGTGCGGCCCTGCGGCGCGATCGGCGATTATCTGTTCCGGGAACTGATCGAATTTGCCTCACGGCATCCGGACAATCCGTGGCCCAGCGGGGAGAGCTGGTGCCTGGGAGATTCTCCGTCCATATACGTGCTGCTGGAGCGGGAATCGAAGAAGAGCCTGTATCAGGAAATCCCGGCACCCTGCATCCGGTATGAGGATATGACTTATGTAAATGAGCCGAAAAACAGAAATATACGCGTGTTCAGACAGATCAATACCAGGATGGCACTGGAAGATTTTTATGCAAAGCTGGCGTTGAACTTCTCCTGATCAGAATACAAAGAACCGCGAAAGAACGGTTACAACGGAAAGAGGTGTCGTGATGGAAATCTTGCTGGTGGATGATGAAGTGTATACGATTCGGATCCTGCAGACCGCCATTGATTGGAAGGGCCATGGTGTGGAGCAGGTCTGGTCGGCGCTTGGTGTGTCGAGGGCGAAGGAGATCTTAAAAGAGCATCCGGTCGATCTGGTCATCTGCGATATTGAAATGCCCAGGGAAAGCGGGCTGGATTTTCTTACATGGATCCGGGAAAACCATTATGACACGGAGATGATCCTTCTGACCTGCCATACGGATTTTTCCTATGCGAAGCAGGCGTTAAGCCTTGGAGCTTATGACTATTGCGTTAAGCCGATCATTGTGGAGGATATCGAGCGGGTGGCTGCGGAGGCGCTGGTGCATATCCAGGAAAAAAGGAAGATGCGCGAGGCTTTGGAAGAGAAGGATTATCTGGAGCGAAGACGGAGGATCATAGAACGGGACTTTTGGCGCAATACCCTGGAAGGACGGAACGGAGAATCGCCGGCAGAACTCTTGCGCCGGGCAAAGGAGAACCTTATTCCGCTGGAACTGGAGGATACGTTCTGCCTGGCGCTTTTTTCTGCCAAGTTCATAGAGCATGGGGCAGAAGACGGAAGGCCGGATTATCTGAAAATAGCCCAGGCATATTTCGACGAGATCGATCCGGGGACGGTTCTGGTGGAGGATACCGGTTATGATAAATGGACTGCGTTGATGAAGAATCGGGAGACCCCGGAATTTCGGAAGCTTTGTATGGAATATCTTGCGGTGCAGCGTGAAACCCGGGGACTTCGCCTGATCGGATGCTTTCAGGCTGGCCTGTACTGTGAGGAGCTGGTAGGAGCATACCGGAAGCTGCATGAAATGGAGAAAATGATGACATTTTATCAGGAAAATCTGTGGGATGTATGCCGGATGGAACAGGAAAAGCAGGTGGATGCGGAGCTGACAGCGGATATGGAGCAATTGCTGTATGGCGGAAAATTTGAGGAATTTGCGGAAAGCCTGGATGAGTACCTGGAAAAAAAGCAGTGGAAGCATCCCATTTCCGTATCGGCTCTTTATACGCTGCGCGCGGATATCTGCCAGAGCCTGGATGTGTATCTGAAAGGGCGGGGAATCTCTGCCCATATGCTGTTTTTGGATGAGGAGCTATGCAGGAAAATGAACGAATCCACCAGGTCCGCAGAGCATATGATGCGGTTTGTGCGCTGTTTGGCGCAGAGAGTGCCTTATGAAAATGATGTGACAGATATTACCAATGCGGTGAAAAAATATATTTTCCAGCATCTCTCTGAGGAAATTGTAAGAGAACAGATCGCGGAAGCACTGTATATGAATGTAGACTATATCGCAAGGGTCTTTAAACGGGATACAGGTATGTCCATCTCTCAGTATATCAACCGGGAGCGGATCAATCAGGCAAAGCTCTTGATCGCTACCTCGGATACAGCGGTAGGAGATGTGGCTGAGGCCGTAGGATATACCAATTTTTCCTATTTTTCTAAAATTTTCAGGCAGTTTGAAAACTGTACTCCGAGAGAGTACAGGCTGCGCATAAAGGGCAGCAGCAAATGAGAATGAATACAAACCTTTAAGTGGAGAAAAAGGAGAGCGTCTGTGTGCCAAAAAGTCGGTTTTGTGATAATTTTTGGGAAAAATGACAACTCAAAAAAATGTGAATAACAGATGAATAAAAAAAGCTTTCAAACAGACAGGCAAAAGGTCAGATTTGTTGTGGAGCAGGTCGGATTAGAGTGAGAAAACAGAAGAAAAACAGATTATAGTAAAAGTATCAAAAGTTCCGCATCCAAGATGCGGAGGAAAAGAAGGGAGATATAGTATGAAGTGGAAAAAAGGAATTGCCGTTCTGACAGCAGCGGCATATCTCGCAGGCTGCCTGGCAGGATGCTCAGGCTCAGATTCGGGTTCGGATTCAAAGGAAACAGAAAGTAAAACAGAGATTAAGGATATCACATGGATGTACGCGCAGATGTCCGGTATGATCCCGGAAGACCTGCAGAAGGTGGAGGATGCCCTGAATGAGATCACCGAGGAAAAAATCCAGGTGCATGTGAAGCTGAATCCGGTATCATTTTCCGATTATCAGAATCAGATCAGCCTGATCATGGCAAGCCAGGAAAAGATGGATATTATTACGACAGCAGGCTCCAATATCTGGTCCGCGCTGCTGAGCCAGAGACAATTGACCCCATTGAACGATCTTCTGGAGGAGTATGGGGCGGATATCACGGAGGTTGTGCCGGAGGATTATTTTAAGGGCACTACAGTAGAAGGAAATATTTACGCGGTTACTACAAACGGGACAAAATCAGACAATTACAATATTGTCCTCCGAAAGGATCTGGTGGACAAGTATGATCTTCAGGGAGAGGTGGAAAAGATTCAGGCCAGTGACAGCATTTTAGACATGGGTGAGAACTTTGAGATATTGGAAGGAATCTTCAAGGTGATCAAGGAGAATGAGCCGGAGATGGAGATTCTGTATCCATGGGGCGCCAACATGGGGATCAATTATGATCAGCTCAGCGACAGGCTGGGAGTGATGATGTATGATGATGAAAATATTGAAAACCTGTTTGCAAGCGAAGAATATCAGACACTTTGCGAGACGATGTACGGCTGGGCAAAGGACGGCTATATCATGAAGGATGCGGCAACCACGACGGAATCAGCGGGTTCATTGATGAAGAGCGGACGCCTGTTTGCATATACGCTGAGTTCAGGACGAGGAAATTATGTGGAGTCAGGAGCGGCGAACGGTTACGAAGCATATTATGTAAATCTTCGGAAACCATCCATCAGCAATAACAGCATCACCCTGTTCGCAAACTGCATTCCGACGACTGCAACAGAGCCGGAGGCTGCGATGAAATTCCTGAACCTTCTGTACAGCGACGCAGATGTTGTGAACCTGATGGCCTATGGAGTCAAGGGAGAGCACTATGTGGAAAAGGAAGACGGATGGATCGCATATCCGGAGGGTGTTGATGCCAGCAACAGCAAATATCCTGCGGATCAGACATACATGTATGGAAATGCATTTCTGCTTGCGAGTCATGAGACATATACCACTCAGACCGTGGAAGAAGGGAAGAAATATGATGAGGGAGCGTTCCTTACGAATTGTATGGGATTTAACTACAGTTCTGATAAAGTCAAGAATGAAGTGGCTGCCTGCTCCGCGGTATTGAACGAGTTCCGTACCGGACTGGAGATGGGGGCAATGGATCCGTCCGTGGAGCTGCCGGCATTTCTGGAAAAGCTGGAAAAGAGCGGAATCAATGTGATTCTGGAGGAGAAGCAGAAACAGCTTGATGAATGGAAGGAAACGCTTGTGGATTAGAAACGCGCACTCAGAATCTGTAAAGGAAAAAATGCTGCTGCATTGCCGCGGCAGCATTTTTCAGAATGGGGTAGAAGATGAAAAGTAAACAGGGAGAAATAACGCTCAATCAGAAAAAAACAAACTGGAAAGCACAGCTTCCGCTGCTGCTTATGACATTGCCGGGAATGCTGTATCTCTTTTTGAATAACTATATTCCCATCTGCGGACTTTTTATAGCATTCAAGGACATTGATTATTCCAAGGGCATTTTCAAGTCCGACTGGAACGGCTTTGAAAATTTTAAATATCTGTTCCGCACAGAGGACGCATTTATCATTACCCGGAATACGATTCTTTACAACCTGACATTTATTATCCTGAACGTGGTGATCTGCGTGGCCGTCGCTATCATGCTCAGTGAGGTGTCGAAAAAATTTATGATGAAATTTTATCAGACGGCACTCCTGCTTCCGCATTTGATTTCGATCATCATTATTGCGTACATTGTGTATGCTTTTTTGAACAGCGATACGGGATTCATCAATCACAGCATCCAGGGAGCTTTAGGAAATGATCCGATCAACTTTTATGCGGAATCCAAATACTGGCCGTTTATTCTGGTCATTGTACAGGTGTGGAAGACCATGGGATATACATCCATCATTTATTTTTCCGCGATTCTGGGCATAGACAGGAGCCTGTATGAGGCGGCCGTAGTGGACGGGGCAGGAAAGATGAAACAGATCTTTTACATTACCCTTCCGCTTCTGCGGCCCACGGTCATCACGCTGGTACTGATGAATGTGGGCAGGATCTTTTATTCAGACTTCGGACTGTTTTTGCAGGTGCCGATGAACCAGGGTGCGCTGTTCAATGTGACCAATACCATCGATACTTATGTGTACCGTGCGCTGCTGCTGAATAATGATATCGGCATGGCCAGCGCCGCCGGCCTGTATCAGTCCATCGTGGGATTTATCCTGGTATTGGGTGCGAACCTGCTTGTGAGGAAGCTGGATCCGGAAAACGCGTTATTCTAGTATAATCCATTTTAAATAATCAATTGTTAAGTCATTCCTTTTTTGCGCGTT
>CAYQBE010000022.1:0-48612 GCA_964415625.1 uncultured Clostridium sp. | reverse complement strand
CAATTTTCATGGGATTGCGGCGTAACTACGAAGGTACTGAGTAGTTTACGAATAAGCGTTATAGGCCACGCTGCGTTACTGGGAACACCCGGTCAGGGGGAAGAGAACAGTAACCGGAACAGAGACAACAGGAGGAAATGAACATGAGCGACTTCAGGATAGAGACAAAATGCATCCAGTCCGGATACGAGCCGGGCAATGGGGAACCGCGGGTTCTGCCCATTTACCAGAGCACCACGTTCCGGTACACGAGCAGCGAGCAGATGGGACGTCTGTTCGACCTGGAGGAGTCCGGTTATTTTTACACAAGGCTCCAGAATCCGACAAACGACGCCGTAGCGGCAAAAATCTGTGACCTGGAAGGGGGAGCGGCAGCCATGCTGACATCCTCCGGTCAGGCAGCAAACTTTTATTCCGTGATGAACATCGCCGGGGCAGGGGATCACATCATCTGTTCCTCCGCGCTTTACGGCGGTACATACAACCTTTTTGCCCATACGCTGAAAAAGATGGGCGTGGAGGCTACCTTTGTGGATCCGGACTGCACTCCCGAGGAACTGGAAGGGGCATTCCGAGAGAACACCAAAGCTGTATTTGGAGAGACCATTGCCAATCCGGCGCTGGTGGTTCTGGATCTGGAAAAATTTGCCGGGGCAGCCCATGCCCACGGGGTTCCGTTTATTGTGGACAATACCTTCGCTACGCCCATCAACTGCCGGCCCATCGAGTGGGGGGCGGACATTGTGACCCATTCCACCACAAAGTATATGGACGGCCATGCTTCCTGTGTGGGCGGCGCCATTGTAGACAGCGGGAATTTTGACTGGGAAGCGCACAGCGACAAGTTTCCGGGGCTGACCACACCGGACGAGACCTACCATGGAATCGTCTATACACAGAAATTCGGAAAGCTGGCATATATCACCAAGGCTACCGCGCAGCTGATGCGGGATCTGGGTTCCATCCAGTCGCCCCAGAATGCGTTTCTTTTGAACCTGGGCCTGGAAACCCTGCATCTGCGGATGCCGCGCCACTGTGAAAATGCGCTGGTGGTTGCCAGGTATCTGAAAAACCACGAGAAGGTGGCTTGGGTATCCTGCCCGTCCCTGCCGGGTGACAAATACTATGACCTGGCGCAGAAATACATGCCGAACGGAAGCTGCGGCGTACTCACATTCGGCTTAAAGGGCGGAAGAGAGGCAGCGGTAGAGATGATGGATAAGCTGAAGCTGGTTGCCATCGTGACCCATGTGGCGGACGCGAGGAGCTGCGTGCTCCATCCGGCCAGCCATACCCACCGCCAGATGAACGAACAGGAGCTGTTAGAGGCAGGAGTTCAGCCGGATTTGATCCGTTTCAGCGTGGGAATTGAAAATGTAGAGGACATCATTGCGGATGTAGAGCAGGCACTGCTTTAACTAAGATGGTATGGATGTATACAATTTGCATCCATACCATTTTTGGTGAAAGGGGATTTTGGGAAAAGTGAATTAAGAAACAAAATAATGACTGCTGGCCGTAAAAAAATCGTATAATTCTGCGCCTTTTTTCACATACTACCTCTGATCAATATACGAGAAAGGTTGTGAAATGATGGGAGAGACGCAGGAAAAAAAGGAAGCGAAGCAGGAAGAGATCAAGGAGACCGGGACACTGGATCTGCATCAGAATCCGGACAGGCACCGGATCCAGCTGATGACGATCATCGGGGAGATCGAGGGTCATGAGGCAGTGTCCGGCAATACGAAGGCAACCAAATATGAGCATCTGCTGCCCAGGCTTGCGGAGGCGGAGGACAGCGAGGAAGTGGAAGGTGTCCTGATCCTTCTGAATACACTGGGAGGGGATGTGGAAGCCGGCCTTGCCATTGCCGAGATGATCGCCTCTTTGAGCAAACCGACGGTATCTCTGGTGCTTGGCGGAAGCCATTCCATCGGTGGACCTCTGGCAGTATCGGCAGATTATTCCTTTATTGTACCAAGCGGGACCATGATCGTCCATCCGGTGCGTTCCAGCGGCATGTTCATCGGGGTCTATCAGAGCTACCGGAATATGGAAAAGACCCAGGACCGGATCACCGGATTTATTGCGGAGCATTCCCGGATCAGCCAGAAAAGACTGGAGGAGCTGATGCTGGATCCGACCCAGCTTGTGAAGGACGTGGGCACCATGTTAGACGGGGAGGACGCGGTCCGGGAGGGCCTGATCGATGAAGTGGGAGGCATCAGCCAGGCGATGAAAAAACTCCATGAAATGATTGACGAAAAGCGGAAAAAGGAGTAAAAATAGATTCGGAAAACAGGATCCAAAATCAGAATTAAAAAATTTTTTGATGACAGTATTTTGAAATAATGCTATACTGGTTTATAGTATGTTCAAAAATACCAAGGGGGAAGTATAATGGCTGCAAAGTCAACCAAAAGGAAAAAATCAACAAATGAAAGGGCAAAAAAAGCACAGGGCGGCAGCCCGGCGCTGCAGGAGGAGATCATTATCCTCTGCGTGCTGGCAGTCTGTATCCTGATGCTGATCAGCAACTTCGGACTCGGCGGGCTGGCAGGGGAGGTCTGCTCGGCAGTCCTGTTCGGGATCTTTGGCTGGATGGCCTATCTGATCCCGGTCCTGCTGTTCGGGGCAGCGGCATTTCTCGTTTCCAACCGGGGCAATGCCCATGCTTACATAAAGGCGGCCGCGCTGCTGGTCCTGCTGGTGGTGCTCTGCGCGCTTCTGGAGCTGATCATGAATCCCTATACGCCCGGGATGGGTCTTATGACCTATTATAAGCAGGCAAGTATCCATAAAAATTCCGGCGGCCTTCTGGGAGGCTGCCTGGTCATGCTGCTGTGCCCCATTATCGGAGTGGTGGGCAGCTACGTGGTCCTCATCGTGCTGGCGGTCATCTGTGCCATTCTGATCACGGAGCGGTCTCTTCTCAAGCCGTTGGGAAGCGGCAGCCGGAAAATGTACGAGGGCGCAAGACAGCGCCATGAGACTTCTGTGATCCGCCGGGAGGAACGGATGCAGGAGAAAGCAAAGCGCCGGGAGGAGGACCGGCCGAGGAAGTCTTCACGGAGGCGGCAGAAGATATCAGGCGTTTCCTTTGCCACGACCCTGTCCGAGGGCAGAAAATCGCCGGAGGTCCATGAACTGACGGTGGACGGAATGTCTCCGGAGGCGGCGGTATCCCTGGATTTGGAGGACGAGGCTGTTGATCCTGCATCTCTGGAGAAGTCCCGGGAAGTTGTTTCAGAAACGCCTGCGGAGGAATTTGTGATCAACCGGGCCCAGCCGGAATCGGAGGAACAGGACGGATGGGAAGAAGCGTCCGGAGAGTCGGAACGCTTCCCGGCGGAAGACAGGCCGGCGAAAAAAGAAACGGTTCGGCCGGCGCCGGAAAAGAGCAGTCTGAAAAAGAATGAAAAAGACAGTGCGGCAGATGTGGAAACTGAGGCCGCGGCAGTGGAGGAGAGTATCCGCATACAGCAGGAGACTTTGCCGAAGGAATACCATGTACCGCCGTTCAATCTGCTGAAGAAAGGAAAGAAGTCCGGGGGAGACTCGGATACCCAGCTCCGCGCTACGGCCCGGAAGCTGGAACAGACTCTGCAGAATTTCGGTGTGAAGGTGCATGTGACCAACGCAAGCTGCGGCCCTTCTGTGACCCGCTATGAGCTGCAGCCGGAGCAGGGTGTCAAGGTCAGCAAGATCGTGGGCCTGTCGGATGATATCAAGTTAAATCTGGCAGTCACCGATCTGAGGATCGAAGCGCCCATCCCCGGCAAGGCCGCGGTGGGGATCGAGGTGCCCAACAGTGAGACAACGGCGGTGATGCTCCGGGATCTGCTGGAGTCATCCGAGTTCCAGCAGAGCAAATCCAGGATCACAGTCGCGGTAGGAAAGGATATTGCCGGAAAGACGGTGGTTGCGGATATCGCCAAGATGCCTCATCTCCTGGTGGCCGGATCTACAGGCTCTGGAAAATCGGTCTGCATCAATACGATGATCATGAGCATCATCTACAAGGCAGATCCAGAGGAGGTAAAGCTGATCATGGTGGATCCCAAGGTGGTGGAGCTGAGCATCTACAATGGGATCCCCCACCTCATGATCCCGGTCGTGACCGACCCGAAGAAGGCGGCCGGCGCGCTGAACTGGGCCGTGGCGGAGATGATGAAGAGGTATGACCTCTTTGCGAAATATAATGTGAGAGACCTGAAGGGCTTCAATGAAAAAGTGGAGAACCTGGAGGAAGAGGACGCGCCGAAGAAGATGCCCCAGATCGTCATTATCGTGGACGAGCTGGCGGACCTGATGATGGTGGCGCCCAAAGACGTGGAGGGCGCGATCTGCCGTCTGGCGCAGCTGGCAAGAGCGGCGGGGATCCACTTGATCCTGGCGACCCAGCGTCCGTCCGTCAATGTCATCACCGGGCTGATCAAGGCCAATATGCCGTCCCGGATCGCGTTTGCGGTTTCCTCCGGCGTGGATTCCCGGACCATCATCGATATGTCCGGCGCGGAAAAGCTCCTGGGCAAGGGCGATATGCTGTTCTATCCCACAGGAGTTCCGAAGCCCATGCGTGTGCAGGGTTCCTTTGTGTCCGATAAGGAAGTCCAGAAGGTAGTAGATTATCTGATCGAGAATCATGGAAATGCCGATTACAGCAATGAGCTGGAAGAACATATGAACGCAGACATCGGAGGGGATGCCGTACCGGTCTCCGACGGAGAGGGTGAGGGCGGAAACGCCCGGGATCAGTATTTTGTGGAAGCAGGAAAGCTGATCATCGATAAGGACAAGGCATCCATCGGAATGCTGCAGAGGATGTTCAAGATCGGATTCAACCGTGCCGCGCGGATCATGGACCAGCTTTCGGATGCCGGCGTGGTAGGGCCGGAAGAGGGAACCAAGCCGAGGAAGGTCCTGATGACGGCGGAGGAGTTTGAAGAGCTGCTGTAAAATCAGTACGGCTTGTAAAAAAGTGAAGCCATAAAGTGTGCAGACAGTAAGGTAGAAATAAGGGGGAGCACAATATGAGATGTAGAAATTGTGGCGCCGAGATTCCGGAGGGCCAGCTGATCTGTCCGTCCTGCCATATGGAAGTGCAGATCGTTCCTGACTATGATCCGCTGCAGGACGTCCTTGCGCGGGAGGTCAAGGGTTCTGTGGAATACGCGACTCGTCCCATTGATTCTCAGGACCTGAGACGCTACCGGAGCCGTGAGGAACGTGAAAATGACTATGCCACCCGCGTACTGAACCAGGGGGAGTACAGAAGTTCCACGCGGGTGCTCAGCCAGGGTGAGATGAGCCAGATCCGTTCCCGGTATACCAGGACGCCGTCGTCCTCCCGCTATGGAGGCGGCACAACGTCTGTTCGGGGCACTGGATATGCGCCGGGAAATCCGGAAACCGGTTATACCAGAAGGGGCAATCCGTGGGAAGGCGATTATGTCCGGCGGGAATCCGGCTATGCGGCCAGAGGAACTGCCGGAGGCTCCGTGCGGGAGACCGGCTATACCGGAAGGAATGCAGGGAATCCGATGCGGGAAAACGGTTATACCGGAAGGAATACAGGAAATCCGGTGCGGGAAAACGGTTATACCGGAAGAAATACCGGGAATCCGGTGCGGGAAAGCGGCTATACCGGAAGAAATCTCGGAAATTCAGTGCGGGAGTCAGGCTTTTCCAGAAGAGATACCGGGAATCCTGCACGGGAGACAGGGTATGACCGGGGGGCTTCGGAGGCACGCCGCGGTACCGGCAATCTCCGGAGGGAAAACTCCGGTACGCAATATACGGGAAATCTACGGCAGGATCCGGAGGGCAGGAGACAGGGAACCGGCGAGATCCGGGATCCCCAGGAGCGGAGACGCCTTCAGAGGGAGCGAAAAAAACGTTCCGCGAAAAAGCGTTTCCAGAAGATGGTCACCGTTTTTTGCGTGATCCTCATCCTCTGTGCGGCGGTGGGTTTCCTTCTGTACCAGAATTCTTATGCAGGCGCGGTAGGGAAGGGACAGAAAGCGCTCCAGACCGGGGACTATGCTGCCGCGGAGACATATTTTGAACGTGCCCTGAACAAGGATGTGAAGAAGCCGGAGGCTTATGCCGGGCTGGCAAAGGTGTATATCCAGCAGAAGAATCTGGACAAAGCAGAGGAAGTATTCATTGCGGCAATCGATTCCCAGCCGGAAAACGGGGAGCTGTATGAGGCGGCGATCCGGTTCTATATCGAGTCTGAACAGCCGGAAAAGATCTCACCGCTGCTGGAGGGGTGTGATTCCGCCGTATTGTCCAGAGTATCGGATTATGTGTCGGAGGCGCCTGTATTCAGCCTGGATGAGGGAAATTACCAGGAAGTACAGGAGACTTCTCTGACGGGAGAGGGCACAATTTATTTTACGGAGGACGGAAGTACCCCTGACGAATCCAGCACCGAGTATACCGAACCTATCCTGCTCGGCGAGGGAACTACGGTCCTCAAGGCGGTCTGCATCAATAAAAAAGGGATCCCAAGCCTTGTCTCCACCAAGACCTATACGGTAGAGCTGCAGGGCGAAGGGGCGCCTGCGGTGACGCCCTCCACCGGGAAATACAGCGCGCCCTTCCAGATCACCATTCAGGTGCCGGAAGGCTATGCCGCGTATTATACGGTAGACGGCACTACGCCGTCGGCCGCGTCTCAGATGTATGGGGGGCCGATCGATGTAACGGAAGGAGCGGGCAGCCTGATCTTCTCGGCCGTGCTGATCAGTGATACCGGTAAGATGACCCCGGTCACAAAACGGAATTATACCCTGCAGTTTGAGTAGGATATTTCGTATATTTTTTATAAATCTTTTTTGGATTTTTTAGTAAATATGCTTGTGTTAAAAGTTTCACAGTGCTATAATAAAGGCTGTTAAAATAATAACACATAGAACATACATAAGGAGATGTGTAGCATGAGCAGATTTACATTACCAAGAGACGTTTACCACGGAAAAGGATGCCTGGAAGAACTGAAGAACCTGAAAGGGAAAAAGGCAATCCTTGTTGTCGGCGGCGGATCCATGAAGCGCCAGGGATTCTTGGATAAGGCAGTGGGGTATCTGAAGGAAGCAGGCATGGAAGTGGAGCTGTTCGAGGGCGTTGAGCCGGATCCGTCCGTAGAGACCGTGAAGAAGGGCGCGGAAGCGATGCGTGCGTTTGAGCCTGACTGGATCGTATCCATGGGCGGCGGCTCTCCGATCGATGCGGCAAAGGCAATGTGGGCATTCTATGAATATCCGGATGTGACCTTTGAGGATCTCTGCATTCCGTTTAATTTCCCGGAATTGAGACAGAAAGCAAAATTCTGCGCGATCCCGTCCACATCAGGAACCGCGACAGAAGTGACCGCATTTTCCGTGATCACAGATTACAGCACAGGCGTGAAGTATCCTCTGGCGGACTTCAACATTACTCCGGATGTAGCGATCGTAGATCCGGACCTGGTAACCGGACTTCCGGTAAAGCAGGTTGCTTACACGGGTATGGACGCTCTGACCCATGCCATCGAGGCATATGTTTCCACGTTGAACGGACCGTTTACGGATCCGCTGGCACTCCAGGCGATCGAGATGGTTCTGGATTACCTTCCGGCCTCCTATCACTGCAATATGGATGCCAGGGAACAGATGCACTATGCACAGTGCCTTGCAGGAATGGCATTTTCCAATGCGCTTCTTGGAATTGTGCACTCCATGGCACACAAGACCGGCGCGGCATTCTCCACAGGACATATCCCGCACGGCTGCGCGAACGCGATCTATCTGCCTTATGTGATCAAATATAACGCAAAGGATTCCGTCGCGGCAAGCCGCTATGCGGATATCGCGCGCAGAATGGGCCTTCCGGGAGCATCGGAGAAGGCACTGATCAACAGCCTGTGTGAAAAGATCGACGCGTTCAACGCTGAGATGAATATCCCGAAAACTTTGAAGGACTTCGGCATCAACGAGGACGAGTTCAAGGAGAAGGTGGCTAAGATCGCGGAGTTGGCAGTAGGCGATGCATGTACCGGATCCAATCCGCGTGCCATCGACCCGGCAGCAATGGAAAAATTACTTACATGTACATATTACGGAACAGAGGTTGACTTTTAAGACCCGCGGGGCAGGCACGATTCCTGGTGCCTGCCCCCGTTTTGACACCATCATATGCAGAAAAGCTGTAGGAGGATTTCATCCAGACGCTGTCTTTTGGTAAAAGTTCTCTGAAATGTATTCAATTCAATAAAATTTGTGAAAAAGAATACTTGTAAACGAACTGCTGATATCGTATGATATGTTATGCAGAAGATGAGTCTATACAGGAGGAAGAACATGTACAAGATTTTAAAAGCAGAAAAACTGGCTGATAAGATTATACTCATGGACGTGCTTGCGCCGCGCGTTGCGAAGCATTGTCAGCCGGGACAGTTTGTGATCGTGAAAATGGACGACAAGGGGGAACGGATTCCGCTTACGATCTGTGATTATGACCGGGAAGCAGGAACCATTACCATCGTATTTCAGGAGGTAGGGGCTTCCACGACGAAGATGGCGGACCTGAAAGAGGGAGACGCGTTCCGTGACTTTGTAGGGCCTCTCGGATGTGCGTCCGAATTTGTAAAGGAAGACCTGGAAGCGCTGAAGAAGAAAAAAATGCTCTTTGTGGCAGGCGGTGTGGGAGCCGCACCTGTTTATCCCCAGGTAAAATGGCTCCGTGAGCATGGGATCGACGCGGATGTGATCCTGGGCGCGAAGACTAAGGATATGGTCATCCTGGAGAAAGAGCTGGAAGCAGTGGCGGGCAATCTCTATGTGACCACAGACGACGGCTCCTACGGGCGTTCCGGTATGGTGACCGCGGTGATCGAGGATCTGGTCACGAAGGAAGGCAAGCATTATGATGTATGCGTAGCCATCGGACCGATGATCATGATGAAGTTTGTCTGTCTGCTGACAAAGAAGCTGGAGCTGCCGACTATCGTCAGCATGAATCCGATCATGGTAGACGGAACCGGTATGTGCGGGGCATGCCGTCTGCAGGTGGGAGACGAGATCAAGTTTGCATGTGTGGACGGACCGGAATTTGACGGACATCTTGTAGACTTTGACCAGGCAATGAAGAGAAGCCAGATGTATAAGACAGAGGAAGGCCGTGCAATGCTCAAGCTCACGGAAGGGGATACACACCACGGCGGATGTGGAAATTGCGGAGGTGACAACTAATGGCAGATGTATTAAAGAAAGTGCCTGTCAGAGAACAGGAACCCAAGGTACGCGCTACGAATTTTGAAGAGGTTTGTCTGGGCTATAACCAGGAGGAGGCCATGGAAGAAGCTTCCCGCTGCATCAACTGCAAGAATGCGAAGTGCATCAGCGGATGCCCGGTAGCCATTGATATTCCGGGATTTATCAAGGAAGTCAAGGAAGGCAATATAGAAGAGGCATATAAGGTGATCGGAAAATCTTCCGCCCTGCCGGCAATCTGCGGGCGTGTCTGCCCCCAGGAATCCCAGTGTGAGGGAAAATGTATCCGGGGGATCAAGGGCGAGCCGATATCCATCGGCAAGCTGGAGCGGTTTGTCGCGGATTATGCTCTGGAGCATGATATCAAACCGGTAGGAGCGGAAAGCACCAACGGACATAAGGTTGCCGTCATCGGTTCCGGCCCGTCCGGCCTGACCTGTGCGGGAGACCTGGCAAAGATGGGCTACGAGGTAACGGTATTTGAGGCCCTTCATGAGCTGGGCGGCGTGCTGGTATATGGGATCCCGGAGTTCCGTCTTCCGAAGCAGAAGGTGGTTGCAAAGGAGATCGAGAAGGTAAAAGAGCTGGGTGTGAAGTTCGAGACCAATGTGGTCATCGGAAAGTCCACCACCATCGACCAGCTTATCGAGGAAGAAGGCTTTGAGGCCGTATTTATCGGCTCCGGCGCGGGTCTCCCGATGTTCATGGGCATTCCGGGAGAAAATGCCAACGGCGTATTCTCCGCCAATGAGTACCTGACCAGGAGCAACCTGATGAAAGCCTTTGACGAGTCCTATGATACCCCCATCGTTGGCGGTAAGAAGGTGGCGGTCGTTGGCGGCGGAAACGTAGCTATGGATGCCGCAAGAACGGCACTGCGTCTCGGCGCGGAGGTACATATCGTGTACAGAAGAAGCGAGGCGGAGCTTCCGGCCAGAGTGGAAGAGGTTCATCATGCGAAGGAAGAGGGCGTGATCTTCGACCTGCTTACCAACCCGAAGGAAATCTTCGTGGATGAGAAGGGAAATGTAAAGGGCATGAAGGTCATCAAGATGGAGCTCGGCGAGCCGGATGCGTCCGGAAGAAGACGGCCGGTGGAGATTCCGGGATCCGAGTATGAGATCGAGGTGGATACCGTGATCATGTCACTGGGGACTTCCCCGAATCCGCTGATCTCCTCCACCACAAAGGGACTGGAGACCAACCGATGGAAATGTATCGTTGCGGACGAAGAGTTCGGCAAGACCTCCAAGGAAGGGGTTTATGCCGGCGGCGATGCGGTGACGGGCGCGGCGACGGTCATTCTTGCCATGGGTGCGGGAAAAGCGGGCGCGCACGGAATTGATGAGTATTTAAAAAATAAATAAGAAAATGAAGATCACACTGATTACTGTAGGTAAGATAAAAGAAAAGTATTTCAGGGACGCGATCGGGGAATACAGTAAACGTCTGGGAGGTTATTGCAAGCTGGAGATCATAGAGGTTGCGGATGAAAAGACCCCGGACCATGCCAGTGAAGCGCAGGCGGAGCTGATCCTTTCCAGGGAGGCGGAGCGTATTCTGAAATACATCAAAGAAGACGCCTATATCATTACGCTGGAGATCAGCGGGAAGCAGCTTTCCTCCGAGGAGCTTGCTGTCAGGATCGAGCAGCTTGGGGTGCAGGGGAGAGGGCATCTGATCTTTATCATCGGAGGCTCCATCGGACTGGGGAAGGAGGTTCTCGGCAGGTCCGACTTTGCGCTCAGCTTTTCAAAAATGACCTTTCCACATCAGCTGATGCGGGTGATCCTGCTGGAACAGATCTACCGGAGCTTCCGGATCATCCATGGGGCTCCTTATCACAAATAAAAAAGCCATATCCAAAAGAACGTATGATTCCTTTGGATATGGCTTTTAAAATACCGGAATACGAAATGAATGGAATAATAATTGAGTATATGTGGAAGGCGTGGTAAAATAAAAAATGTAAGAGGAATAAGATATTGATTCATGTTGTTAAAGGGGCACGGGTATGAGATTTTTACAACGTATTATAAATTCCTTATTTTTGATTTTGGCGGCAAATCTTCCATTTCTGGATCACTATCTCCTTCCTTCGGGCACAGGCGGAATATTGATCACGGCTGTCCTGTTGGCGGGACTCTTTTTTCTGAACATACGTCCCTCGGTATCGAATCGGAGACTTCCCAAAAAGCAGCTTCGGATCTGTGCGGACGGATGCGAATTATTGATCTGCTTTTTGATCTCCACGACAGCGTCAGTGATCGGATTGATCTGTATGATAACGGTATTATTTCCGGGAAACAGGTTATTATGGATTCTGGATCTGGTGTGCGTGCTCGTTGTGGAGGCGGCTACTTTCTGGTGCGGGATTCTCCGCATTTATCTGACCTCCTCACAGATCGGGATGAAATGGCGTGTGATCGGGATTGCCTGCGGATGGATCCCGGTGGTGAATCTGTTTGTCCTGTTCCGTCTGATCGGGATTGCGTCTGAGGAGTGGAAGTTCGAGAGCAGGAAATTGATCCACGCTCAGGAGCGGAAGGAGGAGCAGCTGTGTTGTACCAGGTATCCGATCCTTATGGTGCACGGTGTATTCTTCCGGGATTTTAAGTATTTTAATTATTGGGGAAGGATTCCGAAGGAACTGGAAACGCACGGCGCGAAGATCTTCTATGGAAACCACCAGTCTGCGGCGGCTGTTGCGGACAGCGGTCAGGAGCTGGCCGGCCGGATTCAGGAGATCATTGCAGAGACTGGCTGTGAAAAGGTGAATATCATTGCACACTCGAAGGGAGGGCTGGATTCCAGATATGCCGTCAGCTGCCTTGGCATGGATGCGTATGTAGCTTCACTGACGACCATCAATACTCCCCACAGGGGCTGTGTGTTTGCGGATTATCTTCTGGGGAAGATTCCGGCAGCAGTGAAGGACAAAGTGGCGGACAGCTATAATGCCGCGCTTCGCAAGCTGGGAGATGAGAATCCGGATTTCCTGGCTGCGGTGTCGGATCTGACGGCATCCGCCTGTGAGACATTCAATCAGAAGGTGCCGGATCGGCCGGGGGTGTATTACCAAAGTGTGGGATCCAAGCTGGGCGTGGCGTCGGGAGGACGGTTTCCACTCAATTTTTCTCACCATCTGGTACAGTATTTTGACGGGCCGAATGACGGCCTTGTGGCAGAGTCCTCATTTCCCTGGGGAGAACATTACACATTTCTTACTGCGGAAGGCAAACGTGGGATATCCCATGGGGATATGATCGACCTGAACCGGGAGAACATCCGAGACTTTGATGTCCGGGAGTTTTATGTAGAGCTGGTGAATGATCTGAAAAAGAGAGGGCTTTAAACGCTTCGATGAATGCTCACAGCAAATGAATTTGCTGTGAGCGCAAGCTCCGCTTCCAAAGGAATGCTGTTGTGTTACTAATATTTATGCTGACTTCTTGTCATTTTCCAGAACGCCAACTCTCTTTGAGAGTTCTTCGAGTGATTTCGCCTGATTCTGAATCATTTCTGTTTGGCCTTGGATCATTTCCGTTTGACCCTGGATCGTTTTATCTTGATCCTGGATCATTTTTAGGAGGATTGCAGCATTATCGTTTTCCAGTTTTGTAATACGATAATATTGATTTAGTTCATCTAAATTCTTTTGCACCTTATCAATTCGATTTCCCAGATTGATATGTACTCTATCCAGGTCTTCAAGAATCATATTTTCAGACTCTCGGAAACGAGTATCCATTTTTGCATCCATTTCAGCGATGATTTTGTTTTCAGAATCCCGGAAACGAGCATCCATTTTTGCATCCATTTCCTGGAAACGGGCATCCATTTTTGCATCCATTTCCTGGAAACGAGCATCCATTTTTGTATCCATTTCAGCGACAATTTTGCTTTCAGATTCCCGGACAACAGATTCCATGACGCCTTTTAACATTTCTAAATCTCTTTGTTCTAACATATGATATCCTCCTCGTTTAAAATATAAAGTGTATAGGGTGGCAATATTGCTTTAAGCATTGTTCATATTATGTGTATATGGTTCTGTGTAGTATTCTTAAGACAGACTTCCTGCAAGCAACACTATTTTTTTAATCCTATTCTATCAGCAAATTCTTGTTGGATTATATCTAAGGATTTTCTTAGAGATTTTATTCTTGGAGCAGATTGATTTGCAAGGAATCTTTTGGCATCTACAATCGCTTTGAGGATTTCGTTCCATAACCTGGCGTTATCGGATATGTTTTTCACAGATCAAGTATAACAGACGAGGCAGAGAAAGTAAATCCTTTTTTGGCAGCAGAAAAAAGATTGTGTAACATTCCATAGAATGATATAATTGTTCCGTAAGTTACAAAGTAAATCACAGATTTCTCCAAAATAGTACATGCGGGCCTGCCTGCGGCTGTTTGGAGCAGTCAGAACACATTTGGAGGTTAAGATGAACGACTATATCATATGTATGGATGCTTCCGGCGATATCATCCGGGAAGCGGCCGTGGAAAACGAAATTCAATTTGTGCCTATGGAGTATTCGATCGGAGAGGAGATGCGTACATCCAAAGGATGTGAGAGTGAGGAGCTGCTGAAAACATTTTACGACGGACAGCGCGGAGGCGATCTGACCAGGACATCCCAGATCTCCCCGTATATGTATGAGGAATATTTCCGGCCATTCCTGGAGCTTGAAAAATCCATCCTGTATTTCTGCCTGTCAGGCGGGTTGTCCTCCACCTATCAAAGCGCCGTGCTCGCCGCGGAGACTTTGAAGGAGGATTATCCGGAGGCGGAGGTGATCCCGGTGGATACGCTGGCAGCGACAGGCGGGATCGGCCTTTTGGTGGAAAAGGCCATCGAAAACCGGAAGAACGGCATGTCCATCCGGGAGAATCTGGAATCCGTCCTGGCCGTGATCCCCAGACTGCGCCATTACTTCATGGTACAGGATCTGATGTATCTGAAGCGTGGCGGACGGGTCAGCGCGGCAACCGCCATTGTGGGTTCTGCGCTGAATATCAAGCCCCTGCTCATCGTCAATGAAGAGGGAAAGCTTGTGAACGTGGATAAGAAGCGGGGGAACAAGGCGGCCATGTCTTCTCTGTTTGCGTCGTTCAAAGAAAACTATGATCCGGAGGTGGATACCAGGATCTATATCTGTGATTCGGACGCGCCGGAGCTTGCACAGGGGCTTGCCGAAAAAATAAAAGAGGCGGAGCCGAATGTAACGATACGCCGCACCATGCTGTCGCCCATCATCGGCGCCCATACCGGACCGGGAATGGTTGCGGTGATCTTGTTCGGCAAGGAGAAAACATCATGATAAAAAATATCATATTTGATATGGGAAATGTATTGCTGCAATATGATCCTGGCGTCTGTCTGGATCATTTTGTAGAGCAGGAGGAAGACCGGGCACTGATCCGCCGGGAGCTCTTCGAAGGCCCGGAGTGGGTGGAAGGGGATCTGGGACACCTTACGGACGAAGAGCGTTTTTACGGCGTGAGCAAGAGAGTACCCGAGAGGCTCCACAGGGAGCTGAAAGCATGCACAGAGCAGTGGCACATGTGCATGCAGCCGGTTGCCGGGGCGAAGGAATTCTGCGGGTACGCGAAGGAGCAGGGCTACCGCATCTTTGTGCTGTCCAATGCCAGCAGCTCCTTTTATCAGTATTTCCAGAGATTCGCGCCGCTGGATTATTTTGACGGGATCGTGGTATCCTGCGACATCCATATGATCAAGCCGGATGTCCGCATTTATCAGTATCTTCTGGACAAATACCAGTTGAAGCCGGAGGAGAGCTTCTTTATCGATGACATGCCGGGAAATGTGGCAGGCGCCGAAAAAGCCGGGATCCACGGGGCAGTTTTTCACGGAGACTTTACGGAGATCCGAAAGCGTTTCTAACTGTACGGTTGCGATCTTTCGATCATCCAACCGTACAGTTAGAAGAGTTTGGAATAGCAGATACATTTGATTACAATTTTAATGCCGGAATAGTCAGAAAATATTGCGCCGTGAGACGGAAAGTGGTAAAATAGGACGTGAAGAAAAGGAGTCGTCCGTAAATCCTTTCGGATGATTCTTAATAGAATGACAAAGGAGAAAAAAGAATATGAATGGTATGGTATTCGATGTTGTACTGAAAGTCGTTCCGGTGGTTCTGGTTCTGCTGGTGCTTCTCATCATCCTGGCATCCGGATATGTGAAGGCGTCTCCGGATACGGCTTACATTATTTCCGGTCTGAGAAAGCAGCCCAAGGTGCTGATCGGAAAAGCAGGCATCAAGATCCCGTTTCTGGAGAAGAAGGATGAGCTGAACCTGCAGCTGATCCCCATTGATGTCAAGACCTCCAGCGCAGTGCCCACCGCGGATTATATCAATATCCGGGTGGACGCGGCGGTGAACGTGAAGATCAGCGACCAGCCCGAACGTCTTTCCCTGGCGGCCCAGAACTTCCTGAACCGCCCCACCGATTATATTGCCCAGGTATCCAGAGAAGTGCTGGAAGGCAATATGCGTGAGATCGTAGGAAAGATGAACCTGGAAGAGATGGTATCGGATCGTCAGAAGTTCGCTACGCTGGTGAAGGAGAACGCGGAGCCGGATCTTGCGGCCATGGGGCTGGACATTGTCAGCTTTAACGTACAGAACTTCGTGGACGGCAACGGCGTGATCGAAAACCTGGGCGTGGACAACATCGTGAAGATCCAGAAGAACGCAGCCATTTCCAGGGCGGACAGCGAGAAAGAGATCGCCAAAGCCCAGGCCAAGGCAAAGAAGGAAGCCAACGATGCCCAGGTGACCTCTGAACTGGAGATCGCCAATGCCCGGGCAAGAGCCCAGAAGGAAAAGGCGGTCGTACAGGCACAGGCCAACCAGGAGGCAAAGGAAGCGGAGATCAGCGCCGCAACTCTGATCGCCCAGAAGGAAAACGACCTGGAGATCCGCAAGGCAGAGCTCCAGAAGGATGCGGACACCAAGAAGGCCATTGCCGATTCCGCATACCAGATCCAGAAGGAAACCGAGCGTAAGACTGTGGAGATCGCCACTGCGGACGCCAACCTGGCACGCCAGGAAAAGGCCATCGCCCTGCAGGAGAAGGAAGTGGAGCTGACGGAGCGCAACCTGGAAGCCACCGTGAAGAAGCAGGCAGAGGCAGAGCGCTACGCGAAGCAGCAGGAATCCGATGCCAAGCTCTACGAGGTACAGCGCAATTCCGAGGCTCAGCTGTTTGAACGCCAGAAAAACGCGGAAGCAGATAAGTTTGAGCGGGAGAAGGAAGCGGAAGCATTGAAAGCCACCGCAGAGGCTCAGAAGTATGCCATGGAACAGGAAGCGGAAGGAATCCGCAGCAAGGGTCTTGCGGAAGCCGAAGCCATCAAGGCAAAGGCGCTTGCGGAAGCCGAGGGTATCGAAAAGAAGGCGGAGGCCATGAAGCAGATGGGCGAAGCCGCGATTCTGGAGATGTACTTTAAGGCCATGCCGGAGATCGCCAGAAATATCGCGGAGCCTCTCGGCAAAGTGGATAAGATCACCATGTACGGTGACGGCAATACTTCAAAGCTGGTGAAGGATATCGTGGGAACCTTTACCCAAGTGTCCGACGGGCTGAAGGAATCCACAGGCGTTGACGTACAGTCCGTATTATCAGGTTTTTTAGGCGCAAAGCTGGCGGATGACACCAGCGAAACGGCCAAATAAGATCCAGCTCTTTTACCAGCCTGGGTAAAACAGACAAGTAAAATGCCGGAGAATTTGTTCGCAGTTCTCAGGTATAGGATAGAACAGCCGCACATATACTCTTGATAAAAGGTGTATGTGTGGCTGTTTTTTATGGATCATGAACGTGAAAACGAAGGGCTGAAAAGCCGTCTGGCATCCGCTGCCGGCATGCCGAAGGATGTGGTGCTGGGTGCGGCCGTCGTTACACTTCTCGGCGACTCCGAGGTGTGCATCGAGAACTACCGCGGGATCATCGAATACACCGAATGCCTGATCCGGGTACAGGCTAAGGGAAAACAGATCCGCCTGCATGGGAAGCACCTGCAGATCGAATATTATACCAACGATGAAATGAAGATCACAGGGACCATATGCTCCCTGGAATTCTGCAAATGAAAGAGAGGTAACCAATGTGATACAAGCAATCCTTCGATACATACGCGGATATGTAAAGATCCGGATCCAGGGCTATTCGCCGGAGCGGTTTCTGAACCTGTGCCGGTACCATCAGATCCTGATCTGGGGGCTGAGGCCTAAGGACAATGCCTATGAGATGTATCTGACACTGGACGGCTTTCGAAAGCTGCGTCCGATCATCCGGAAGACCCACACCAGGGTGGCCCTGCTGGAGCGGTACGGACTTCCTTTTTTTATCCGGAAGCACCGGAAACGGAAAGCATTTCTGACAGGCGCATTGATCTGTATCGGACTCTTGTTTTTCTACTCCAGCTACATCTGGGATATCCATTTTGAAGGGAACGACAAATGGACCGACCAGACGCTGCTGGAATTTCTGGATACAAAGGAGGTCTCTCCGGGAATGCCGAAAAGCAGGGTGGACTGCAGCCAGATCGTCAAGGATATCCGAGCCCAGTATGATGATATCGTGTGGGTATCCGCATCCATGGACGGAAGCCGGCTCCGGATCCAGATCAAGGAAAATGAGGACACGTTCCGGGAGGATGAAAAAAGTGGGGATGAAAAAAACGGAAATCCCTCCGGTGATCCCCAAAGCGCCCATAACGGGAACGCAGCCCAGGAGACGGCAGAGAACGCCGGAGCGGCAGAACAGACCCCTACCGATCTGGTGGCATCCCAGGACGGCGTGATCACCAGCATCATCACCCGAAGCGGGGTGCCCATGGTTCATGTGGGGGATTCGGTAAAAAAGGGGGATCTGCTGGTATCTGGAAGGGTGGAGGTACTGAACGATGCGGCGGAGGTCATCGGCTACCAGTACCAGCATTCGGACGCGGATATCTTTGCGGATACCCAGATGGCCTACAAGGATCAGATTCCCCTCACCTATCAGAAAAAAACATACGATCCCTATGAGCAGCGCAGGCTCTGGTACATACGGCTGGGACCCTATCGGATCTCCGCCGGCACCCTTTCCCATGATTTTCCCAAATGGGAAACGTATACGGAGGAGCATCAGCTCAGGCTGGGGGAAAACTTTTATCTGCCGGTAGATTACGGCATGATCTGCATCAAATCCTATGAAACGAAGGAGAAAAAATACTCGGAACAGAAGCTTCAGGAGATTTTGACCAAAAATTTCACACAATTTTCCAAAGAAATGGAAGAAAAGGGTATTCAAATTTGTGAAAATAGTGTTAAAATACATGTGTACAAAAATTCTGCCGTTGCCAGCGGTACCCTGTATCTGAATCAGAAGATCACAGAGACGGCAGATACGGAAATTCTGACGATTGAAAGGAACGAACAGGATGAGTCTAACGGAACTGATGGTTGACATTCCAGCAGAACACGAGAATAATGTATTTGGACAGTTTGACATATATGCAAAGAAGATCGAGCGCACCTTCCGCGTAACGTTGATCGCGCGGGACGGCGCGGTGAAGGTGCTGGGAGAAGGAGCGGCGGCGGAGAAGGCCAGGCGTGTCCTGACCCAGCTTACGGAGCTTTCCAGGCGGGGCAATCTCATTACCGAGCAAAATGTAGATTACGCCATTTCCCTGGTATTCGAGGATCAGGAGGAGGCTCTTGTGGAGATCGACAGGGATCTGATCTGCTATACCCTGCAGGGGAAGCCCGTCAAGCCCAAGACACTGGGACAGAAGAAGTATGTGGATGCCATTCAGGGCGGCATGGTCACCTTCGGCCTGGGACCTGCCGGAACAGGGAAGACCTATCTGGCCATGGCCATGGCGGTCACTGCCTTTAAAAATAACGAAGTGGGCCGGATCATCCTGACCCGGCCGGCCATCGAGGCGGGAGAGAAGCTGGGCTTCCTTCCCGGCGACCTGCAGAGCAAGATCGATCCCTACCTGCGTCCGCTCTATGACGCGCTGTACCAGATCATGGGGGCGGAGGCTTTTCTGAAAAATTCGGAGAAAGGGCTGATCGAAGTGGCGCCTCTGGCATACATGAGGGGACGCACACTGGACAACGCGTTTATCATACTGGATGAGGCCCAGAATACGACGCCTGCACAGATGAAAATGTTCCTGACCCGGATCGGTTTCGGGTCGAAAGTCGTGATCACAGGGGATTCCACCCAGAAGGATCTGCCGTCGGGAACGGTATCGGGCCTGGATGTGGCGGTCAAGGTGGTCAAAAATATTGAGGACGTGAAGATCTGTACGCTCACTAGCAAGGACGTGGTGCGCCATCCGCTGGTCCAGAGGATCGTCAAGGCATATGAGGATTATGAGAAGAAGGAAATGCGCTCCGGAGGAAGCACGGGGCGGAACAAGCGGCGGCGGAATTGAGGCTTGTGAGATCCGGAGAGGAAACCATTTGAAACATGCCGTGCCGATTTTAAGGAAATGTAAAGTCAGTACAGATAAAGGAGAATGACCGTGAGTACAGCGAGTATCTATTATGAAGAAGAGGGCGGCATCCATCTGCCCTTTGACCCGGAACCTGCCGCAAGGACAGTGATCGAGGAAGCACTGGAATATGAAGGATGCCCCTTTGAGGCGGAGGTGAATCTGCTTTTGACAACGGATGAGGAGATCCATACCATGAACCGGGAATTCCGGCAGATCGATGCCCCTACGGACGTGCTCTCATTTCCCATGTTGGAATATCAGACCCCGGGGGATTTTTCGCATTTTGAAGACGAGGAAGATTCCTTTGATCCGGAGTCAGGGGAACTTCTGCTGGGGGATATTGTGATCTCCAAGGACAAGGTTCTGAAGCAGGCGGAGGAATACGGGCATTCCCCAAAGAGAGAATTTGCTTTTCTGATCGCCCATAGTATGTTACACTTATTTGGATATGACCATATGGAAGAGGACGAACGCCTGGTCATGGAACAAAAACAGCGGGAGATCCTGGAGCATGTGGGAATCCTGCGGTAAAAATGCGGACAGATCTGCAAGGTTTTGCGATGCGTACTAAGGTTTACGGAGGATATGAATGTCTGAGATACAGGGAAGAAAGCGACAACAAAAAAAAGATGATTTTCTGATGCAGGGCATGATTCTCGCGGTAGCAATGGTTCTGACCAAGGTGATCGGGGTGGTCTACCGGATTCCCCTGACCAATATCCTGGGGGACGAGGGAAACGGGTTTTACGGCTATGCCTTCGAGGTGTATGCCATGACACTCATGCTGTCCTCCTTAAGCATCCCTACGGCCGTCTCCAAGCTGGTGGCCGCAAGGGTGGCCATGCGGCAGAGGCGAAATGCGTTCCGGGTATTCGTCTGCGCGTTTATGCTGTCTGCGGCGGTGGGCATTGTCGTGACGCTGCTGATCTTTTTCGGTGCGGATGCCATTTCCCTGCATATGATGAAATCTCCGCTCAGCGCGTATGCTTTAAAGGTTCTGTCGCTGGGACTGGTGATCGTAGCCATCCTGGGGGTCTTAAGAGGATATTTCCAGGGGCTCGGAACCATGCTGCCGACGGCGGTGTCCCAGATCATCGAGCAGGTCATCAATGCGGTGGTGAGCATCGTGGGAGCCAGCATCTTGTTCGGCATCGGAACAGAGGCAGCGCAGAAGAACGGAGAAGAGCTGCTCGCTCCGGCATACGGAGCCGCGGGAGGAACGCTGGGAACGGTGGCAGGCGCGCTGTTCGCCCTGATCTTTCTGGGCTTCTCGTTTTTGATCTACCGCCCGGTGATCTATCGGCAGATCCGCATGGATCATATCCGGAAGCGGGAGAGCTACGGGCGGATCCTGAAGATTTTGCTTCTGACGATCGCGCCGGTGATCTTCAGCACGGCAATCTATAATATCAATCAGATCCTGGATCTGACCATATTTAACAGCATCATGTCCGCACAGGGGTACACGGAAAAGGAATATATGGCCATGCAGGGGATCTTTACCGGAAAATACAATACGCTGATCAATGTGCCGCTTGCCATGGCAAACGGTCTGGCGGCATCGGTGATCCCCAGCCTGACGGCTGCGGTGACCAAGCGGGACCGGAAGCAGATCCACGGGAAGATCTCCCAGACGCTTCGGTTTACCATGGTGATCGCCATGCCCTGTTTTATCGGGTTCATCGTACTGGCCTCCCCGCTGATGGTGTTTCTGTTCAACGACGACAGCAGGACGCCGGCGGCCCTTTTGATGCTGGGAGCCATTACCGTGGTGCTGTACTGTTATTCCACGATCGCCAATTCCATCCTGCAGGGGCTGGACGAGATGGGAACCCCGGCCAGGAACGCCGCGATTTCTCTGGTGGTGCATCTGATCGCCCTGTTTATCATGCTTGTGGTACTGAAATGGAACATCTATGCGCTGGTGGGGAGCAACATCGTGTTTTCCCTCTGCATGTGCATCCTGAACAGCAGCGCGATCCGAAGTGCCTGCGGCTACCGGCAGGAGATCGACCGGACGTTTATCCGGCCCCTGACGGCGGCTCTGATCATGGGGATTTTTACGTATCTGGCACATTTACTTTTGGATATTACCATCGGCGGGCGGTTTATCCCGGTTGCAGGAGCCATTCTGATCGCGGTGATCGTCTATGCGTTCGCCGCTTTGAAGCTGGGCGTATTTACGAGCCAGGACATCAAGGATCTGCCCCAGGGAAAGAAGATCTACCGGATCTGCAGAAAATATCATCTGCTGCCGAGGTAAGGAGCTGTAGAAAAGTCAAACGATACAGAACCTGACGTTTTTTCAGATATCAAAGGCTTGGGAATGAATAAATTTTGATAAAAAAACCAATACTTCGTATAAAAGGAGCTGCTGTTCACAGCAGAAATAGGAGTGGATCCTTATGAAGCAGAAGTATTATATTGGTTTTTTTATGGCGGTATTTTTTATCGTATCCCTGCTCGGCATCGGATACCAGATGAGCTACCAGTACGTCGTGGACAGGCATGCGGCGCAGGTAAAAGCGGAACAGGAACAGGAGCGGGAACAGATCCCGGAGACTCCGAAGGAAGAGCTGGTTACCACAAAGGGGACGGCCCAGAAGAATGAAGGGTATTATCTCTGCGCTCTGCAGGGATATGTGGTGGTCTATCTGGGCGATCATGAGACGATCTATGAGATGACAGAGATCCCGCTTGACACCCTGCCTGACAATGTGCGCTCGGAGGTGGAGTCCGGGAAGTATGTAGAGACGGCCAGGGAATTGTATGGATTTTTAGAGAATTATTCCAGTTGAAAGGACGGGCATTATGGATGAACAGAAGATAAAACGGATCAATGAATTATACAGGAAATCAAAGGCGGAAGGGCTGACCGGTGAGGAGCGCAGGGAGCAGAAGCTTCTCCGTGAGGAATATCTGGAGAGCATCCGGGGAAACTTAAGAAGCCAGCTTAACAGGATCGACATCAGAGAAAAGGATGGGACCATCGTAAATCTTGGTGAAAAATATGGAAACAAAAAAGGAAATTAGGTACATGTGGAATGAATTGCCAAAAGACCCCATGATCCTGCTGAGTGTGGTCAATACAAAGCTTCGAAACCATTATGACTCGCTGGACGCGCTTTGTCAGGATATGGGGATTGAAAAACAGGAACTGACGGACAGGCTGGGGCAGATTGACTATGAATATATGGAAGAAAGGAACCAGTTCGTATGACGATAGATTTGGATAAGATTGATTTAAGCACAGCGGCCCCTGCCGAAGAACCGGCGCGCCAGTTTTATTTCCTGGCGAAGTGCCGGGAATGGGTGAAGAACTTTGAGCAGAAGCACGGACGCCCTCCCAGGTCCCATGTGACCACTTTCGGATGCCAGATGAACGCCCGGGACTCGGAAAAGCTGGAGGGGATCTTAAAGAACGCCGGATATGTGGAAGAGCCGGACGAAAAAAAGGCGGATTTTGTCATTTTCAATACCTGTACTGTGCGGGAACATGCCAACCAGCGGCTGTACGGGAGACTGGGACAGTTAAGCCGCAGCAGGAAGCAGAACCCGGAGATGAAGATCGCGCTGTGCGGCTGCATGATGCAGGAGGCAGCGGTTCTGGAAAAGCTGAAAAAAAGCTATTCCTTCGTGAGCCTGGTGTTCGGGACCCACAACATCTATAAATTCGCGGAGCTGCTTTCTTCCTGCCTGGATTCCGACCGGATGCAGATCGATGTGTGGGAGGATACGGACAAGATCGTAGAGGACATTCCCAGCGAACGGAAGTTTTCTTTTAAATCCGGGGTCAACATCATGACCGGGTGCAACAATTTCTGCAGCTACTGCATTGTCCCTTATGTGAGAGGACGGGAGCGCAGCCGGGAGCCAAAGGACATCCTGCGGGAGATTCAGGCTCTGGTCTCAGACGGCGTGGTGGAGGTCATGCTGCTGGGGCAGAATGTCAATTCCTATGGGAAGACCCTGGAGCATCCCATCAGCTTCGCAGAGCTTCTGACCCAGATCGAGCAGATCGACGGCCTGAAACGGATCCGGTTCATGACCTCCCATCCCAAGGATCTTTCCGATGAACTGATCGAAGTGATGGGAAATTCCAAAAAGATCTGCAGGCATCTCCATCTTCCGGTCCAGTCCGGAAGCACACGGATCCTGGAGAAGATGAACCGCAGGTATACAAAAGAACAATATCTGACGCTGACGGAAAAGATCCGCCGCGCCGTGCCCGATATTTCCCTGACCACAGATATCATCGTCGGATTTCCGGGGGAGACGGAAGCGGATTTCCAGGAGACTCTGGACATCGTCCGCCGGGTGCGCTATGACGCCGTGTTCACCTTCCAGTATTCCAAAAGAACCGGCACGCCTGCTGCCGTTATGGAAGGGCAGGTGACGCCGGAGGTGATGAAGGACCGGTTTGACCGGCTGCTTACAGAGGTACAGGCCATTTCCTCGGAGGTCTGCAGCGTACATACAGGTTCCGTCCAGGAGGTACTGGTGGAGTCTGTAAATGACCATGACCCGGCGCTTCTGACCGGGCGCATGAGCAACAACCTGCTGGTACATTTCCCGGGGGATCCGTCCCTCATAGGGAAGCTTATTTCTGTCAGGCTGAAGGAATGCAGGGGGTTCTATTACCTTGGCGAAGGAGGACATGTTTTGACGTGAAACGGGTAAGTGAATATTTTTTTATCTGGGCACTGGGAGGGATCCTGTACTATACTATTGAAGTGACATTCCGGGGATTTTCCCACTGGTCCATGTTCGTGCTGGGCGGCTTCTGCCTGCTGTTCTTCGGATGGCAGGGCCTGCTGCTGAAATGGCAGGATCCCCTCTGGCTCCAGGTGCTTCGGTGCACCCTGTTTGTGGGGGCTGGGGAGTTCATTACAGGCATGATCGTCAATAAATGGATGAAATGGGGAGTGTGGGATTATTCCAACCAGCCCCTGCAGCTTTTCGGGCAGGTCTGCGTCCCGTTTCTGATCCTGTTCTCCGGGCTCTGCGCGCTGGGGATTTTGATGTCCGGATATCTGCTCCACTGGCTCTACGGGGAAGAGAAGCCCCATTTTCATGTGCTGTAGGTTTTTATAGAGATACGAAAGGAAGGCAACGATTTGGCAGAATTAACACCAATGATGCAGAAATATATGGATACAAAAGCAGAATATCCCGACTGTATCTTATTTTACAGGCTGGGAGATTTCTACGAGATGTTCTTTGAGGATGCCGTTACGGTGTCCCAGGAGCTGGAGCTGACCCTGACCGGGAAAAGCTGCGGACTGGAAGAGCGGGCGCCCATGTGCGGCGTCCCTTATCATGCTGTGGATGGGTATCTTAACCGGCTGGTGGCCAAGGGCTACAAGGTGGCCATCTGTGAGCAGACCGAAGACCCGAAGCAGGCCAAGGGGCTGGTCCGCCGGGAGGTGGTGCGGGTGGTCACGCCGGGCACGATCCTGGACAGCCAGATGATGGATGAATCCAGAAATAACTATATCATGTGTATCGTATATCTGGCGGACCGGTACGGAGTCTCGGTGGCGGATGTGTCTACAGGAGATTATTTCGTGACGGAGCTGCCGGACGGGGGGAAGCTCAAAGACGAGATTTTTAAATTCACGCCTTCCGAGATCATCTGCAACGAGTCCTTTTATATGAGCGGAATGGATCTGGATGACTTAAAGGACCGGTTAAAGATCGCGCTGTATGCATTGGATGCCTGGTATTTTGACGACGCCCTGTGCAGAAAAAACCTTCTGGAGCATTTTCAGGTCAAGACACTGGACGGGCTGGGGCTGGGAGACCTGGACTGCGGCGTGATCAGCGCGGGTGCATTGCTTCAGTATCTTCTGGAGACCCAGAAGAACAACCTGGCTCATATGACTCATATTACGCCCTACACCACGGGAAAATATATGATGCTGGACAGCTCCACAAGACGGAACCTGGAGCTGTGCGAGACGCTGCGGGAAAAGCAGAAGCGGGGGTCGCTGCTCTGGGTGTTGGACAAGACCCGGACCGCCATGGGAGCGCGGATGCTGCGGAAGTATGTAGAGCAGCCCCTGATCGAACAGGAAGAGATCGAGCGGCGGCTGGACGCGGTGGCCGAGTTAAAGGACGCGGCCATCAGCCGGGAGGAGATCCGGGAGTACTTATCCCCGGTCTACGACCTGGAACGGCTGATCACCAAGATCACCTACGGCACCGCCAATCCCCGGGATCTGACGGCATTTTCCGGTTCCCTGGAAATGCTGCCCCATGTCCGGTACATATTGGAGGATATGCACTCCGACCTGCTCTGTCAGGTCCGGGAAAATCTGGATACCTTAGAGGATCTCTGCTCCCTGGTCCAGTCGGCCATCGCGGAGGAACCGCCTCTTGCCATGAAGGAGGGGAACATCATCCGGGACGGCTACAACCAGGAGGTGGACACCCTGCGCCGGGCCAAGTCCGAGGGCAAGGGGTGGCTTGCCAAGCTGGAAGAGGAGGAACGGGAAAAGACCGGGATCAAGAATTTAAAGATCAAATACAACAAGGTATTCGGTTATTATCTGGAGGTCACCAATTCCTACAAGAATATGGTGCCTGATTATTTCATGCGCAAGCAGACCCTTGCCAATGCGGAGCGGTATATCACACCGGAGCTCAAAGACCTGGAGGACACCATCCTGGGTGCGGAGGACAAGCTGTATGCCCTGGAATATGAGCTGTACTGCACGGTCCGGGATACCATTGCCGGGGAGGTAGAGCGGATCCAGCGGACGGCCCGGGCTGTAGCGGAGCTGGATGTATTTTCCACACTGGCCCTGGTGGCGGAGCGGAACCACTATGTACGGCCCCAGATCAATGGGAAGGGCGTCATTGATATCAAGGACGGACGCCATCCGGTGGTGGAGCAGATGATCCCGGACGGCTCCTTTATCTGCAACGATACGTTTCTCAATGACAAGAAACAGCGCATTTCCATCATTACCGGGCCCAATATGGCAGGAAAGTCCACCTATATGCGGCAGACCGCCCTGATCGTGCTGATGGCCCAGATCGGTTCCTTTGTGCCGGCGGCGAAGGCGGATATCGGCCTGGTGGACCGGATCTTTACCCGGGTAGGGGCTTCCGACGATCTGGCATCCGGCCAGAGCACCTTTATGGTGGAGATGACGGAGGTGGCCAACATCCTGCGCAATGCCACGGCCAAAAGCCTTCTGATCCTGGATGAGATCGGAAGGGGGACCAGCACCTTTGACGGGCTGTCCATTGCCTGGGCGGTGGTGGAGTATATCAGCGATGCCAGGCTTTTGGGCGCCAAGACCCTGTTTGCCACCCACTACCACGAGCTGACGGAGCTGGAAGGAAAGATCGAGCATGTTAACAATTACTGCATCGCCGTCAAGGAAAAGGGCGATGACATCGTATTTCTGCGCAAGATCGTCAAGGGCGGCGCGGATAAAAGCTACGGGATCCAGGTGGCCAAGCTGGCGGGAGTGCCGGACCTGGTGATCAACCGGGCCAAGGAGATCGTGGAGGAGCTTTCAGACGGGGATATCACGGGCCGGGTCAGCGAGATCGCGGTGAAGTGTCCCCAGAAGCCGCAGAAAAAGACGAAATCCAGGAAATATGACGAGGTGGATCTTGCACAGTTTTCCCTCTTTGACACTGTTCAGGACGATGATGTGCTGGAAGAACTGAAAAATATCGATGTGGGTAATCTGACGCCCATCGACGCGCTGAATACCATTTACCGGTTACAGAATAAATTGAAGAACCGGTGGTAATCTGGAAGGAAAAGGAGGCAGGCTATGGCACGGATTCAGGTTTTGGATCAGACCACAATTGATAAGATCGCCGCGGGAGAGGTCATTGAGCGGCCAGCTTCCATCGTCAAGGAGCTGGTGGAAAATGCCATTGATGCCGGGGCAAATGCGGTCACGGTGGAGATCGAGGACGGGGGGATCACCCTGATCCGGATCACGGACAACGGGTGCGGCATCCTGAAAGAGGATATCCGGAATGCGTTTCTGCGCCATTCCACGAGCAAGATCCGATGCGTGGAGGATCTGTCCCAGATCACGTCTCTGGGTTTCCGGGGAGAAGCCCTGTCCAGCATTGCCGCAGTGACCAAGGTGGAGCTGGTGACGAAGCCGAAGGAGGAAACCTTCGGGATCCGGTATGTGATCGAAGGCGGACGGGAGATTTCCATGGAAGAGACCGGGGCGGCGGACGGAACCACATTTGCTGTGCGGCAGCTCTTTTATAACGTGCCTGCCCGCAGGAAGTTTTTGAAGACCGCCATGACGGAGGCCGGGCATGTACAGGATCTTCTGATGCGTCTGGCTCTTTCCCATCCGGAGGTGGCTTTCCGCTTTCTGAACAACCGGCAGGAAAAGCTGAGGACCTCCGGGAGCGGGAAATTGGACGAGGTGATCTACAATCTCTATGGGCGGGATGTGGCGTCCAATCTTCTGGATCTGGATTATCCGGCAGACGGCATCCGCATCCGGGGCTACATCGGCAAGCCGGTGATCACCCGGGGAAACCGGAATTTTGAGACCTTTTTTGTGAATGGGAGATATGTAAAAAGCGCCATGATCTCCAAGGCTCTGGAGGATGCCTGCAAGGACTTCATGATGCAGCACAAATTTCCCTTTGCGGTGCTGGCATTTGAGATCGATACGGAGCAGGTGGATGTGAATGTCCATCCCACGAAGATGGAGCTGCGTTTTCAGAAACAGCAGGAGGTCTACAATACAGTGTTTGAAGGGATCCACAGGAGGCTTCTGGAACCGGAATTGATCCCTCAGGTGGAGGTGCCGGAACCTAGACTTGCGCCGGAGGAAAACAAGGCCGAAGGAGAAGGTGCGCGCGGGGCAGAGGGCAAAGCCGTGTCTGGAAACGAAAGGGACGGAGCAGACAGGAATCCTGCTGAGAGTCCGTTTCTGCTCAAGCCGAAGAAAACGGGACTGGAGCAGGAGATTCAGGACGAGGACTATTTTATCCGGAAAATGCGGGAACGCGTGCTGGATTACCATGAGAAATTAAAGGCATCCGCAGAAACGGCGGGGGCAGAAAGCCTGCCGGTCTCCGGCCAGGAGAATACAGCCGCCTCCGGTCAGGGATCAATGCCGGATTCCAGTTATGGCAGGGCATCCGTCTCCGGTCAGGACAACATCCCGCCTGCTGTCCTTGACAAAACAGCAGCTTTCGGCCGCGGAACCATGCCCGGGGTCATCCGAGAAAACCAGGAATATCACGCATCCGGGAAGCCGCAGGCCCCACGGGAAGCTGACCAAGCGAAGCCACAGATCCTCCGGGAGGATATCCAGGCAAAGCAGATGGATCTGTTTGAGGAGAAGCTGCTGAAACGGGACATCCGCGCGGAGTATAAGCTGGTGGGCCAGGTTTTCGACACCTACTGGCTTGTCCAGTTCCAGGACAACCTGTATATCATTGACCAGCATGCCGCCCATGAGCGTGTCCTTTATGAGCGCACATTGAAGGAGATGAAGAACCGGGAGTATACCTCACAATACTTAAGCCCTCCGGTGATCCTGACCCTTTCCATGCAGGAGGCCCGGCTGCTGGAGGAGCACATGGACCGGTTTCAGCGGATCGGCTTCGAGATCGAACACTTCGGAGGAAAAGAATATGCAGTCCGTGCGGTTCCTGCCAACCTGTTCGGGATCGCCAAAAAGGAGCTCCTTCTGGAAATGCTGGATTCCCTGTCGGACAGCGTGAATACGTCCATGACACCGGAGCTGATCGATGAAAAGGTAGCGTCCCTGTCCTGCAAGGCCGCGGTGAAGGGGAACAGCCGCCTTTCCGCCCAGGAGGTGGACGCGCTGATCGGGGAACTGCTGTTATTGTCCAATCCCTATCACTGCCCCCACGGACGTCCTACGATCATCGCCATGTCGAAGCGGGATCTGGAGAAAAAGTTTAAGAGGATCGTATAAATGAGGAAACAACCACTGATCATACTGACAGGCCCTACCGCGGTCGGGAAGACGAAGATGTCCATCGCCCTGGCAAAAGCGGTCGGCGGGGAGATCATTTCCGCGGATTCCATGCAGGTCTACCGCCAGATGGACATCGGCTCCGCGAAGATCCGTCCGGAGGAAATGGACGGGATCCGGCACCATCTGATCGATGTGCTGGATCCGGACGAAGCGTTCCATGTGGTCCGCTTTCAGGAGATGGCAAAGGAGGCCATGGAACAGATCTACGGAAGGCACAGGATCCCGATCCTGACAGGGGGAACCGGGTTTTATATCCAGGCCGTGTTATATGACATCGACTTTACGGAAAACGGAGGCGACAACGCATACCGGAGAGAACTGGAAGGACTGGCCCGCGAGAAGGGGCCGGAATATCTTCACCGGATGCTGGCGCAGGTAGACGCCCGGTCCGCAGAGGAGATCCACGCCCACAATGTGAAGCGGACCATCCGCGCACTGGAATATTTCCATCAGACCGGGGAAAAAATATCCGAGCACAATCAGGAGCAGAGGGAAAAGGAATCTCCCTACAACTTTGCCTATTTTGTATTGAACGACGAACGGCAGCGCCTGTATGAGCGGATCGACCGCCGGGTGGACGAGATGCTGGAGGAAGGGCTGGAGGAAGAGGTGATCCGGCTTAAGGACCGCGGCTTTACAAAGGACATGGTCTCCATGCAGGGCCTTGGATATAAGGAAATGCTGGATTATCTGGAAGGAAACTGCTCCTTAGAGGAGGCCGTCACGATCATCAAACGGGATACCCGGCATTTCGCGAAGCGGCAGATCACCTGGTTCAAGCGGGAGCGGGATGTGATCTGGCTTGATAAGGACAAGGCGGATTACGATGAGGATGTATTATTAAACCGGATGCTTGGCGAGCTGACAAGACGGCAGATCCTATGACGCGTGCGGAACTGCATTTTACACTGTGTAGAAAAACGAGCAGGAAAAAGGAGAAACAGATGAAATGGAACAGTTAAAGATATACAAAAGCCTTGGAATCTCGGAGGAAGTATTCGCGGCCGGGGAACGCCTGGAGCAGGAGCTGATGCCCCGGTTTTTGGAATTTGACAAAACGGCGGAATTTAACCAGTTAAAGGTGCTGGGGGCCATGCAGAAGAACCGGGTCAGCGCGGAGTGCTTCCAGTATTCCACCGGATACGGATACAATGACAACGGAAGGGATACGCTGGAGCGGGTTTATGCGGATACCTTCCACACGGAAGCGGCTTTGGTCCGCCCCCAGATCACCTGTGGGACGCATGCCCTGGCCTTGGCATTGTCCGCCAATCTGCATCCGGGAGACGAGCTATTGTCCCCTGTGGGAAAGCCTTATGATACTCTGGAAGAGGTGATTGGGATCCGGCCCTCCAGAGGCTCTCTGGCGGAATACGGGGTCACCTACCGGCAGGTGGAATTAAAAGAAGACGGATATTTCGACTATCCGGCCATTGAGCGGAGCCTGAATGAGAAAACGAAATTGGTCACCATCCAGCGCTCCAAGGGCTATCAGACCCGGCCCAGCTATTCTGTGGAAAAGATCGGCGAGCTGATCGCCTTTATCAAAAGGATCCGTCCGGACGTGATCTGCATGGTGGACAACTGCTATGGTGAATTTGTGGAGATCCTGGAACCCAGCGATGTGGGCGCGGATATGGTGGTAGGTTCTCTGATCAAGAATCCAGGGGGCGGGCTGGCGCCTATCGGCGGTTATGTGGCAGGCCGGGAAGACCTGATCGAGAACTGCGGGTGCCGTCTGACCTCTCCGGGACTGGGCCGAGAGGTGGGGGCTTCCCTGGGAGTGATGCAGTCCTTCTACCAGGGCTTTTTCCTGGCTCCGGTGGTGGTTTGCAGCGCCTTAAAAGGAGCCGTATTTGCGGCCAATATCTATGAGCGGCTGGGCTTTCCGGTGATTCCGAACAGTGTGGAATCTAGACATGATATCATCCAGGCCGTAACGCTTGGAACCCCGGAGGGCGTAGTTGCGTTCTGCCAGGGGGTCCAGGCGGCGGCTCCGGTGGACAGCTATGTGACCCCGGTTCCCTGGGCCATGCCGGGCTATGACAGTGATGTGATCATGGCGGCAGGGGCATTTGTACAGGGTTCCTCCATTGAACTGAGTGCAGACGGCCCCATCAAGCCGCCTTATGCCGTGTACTTCCAGGGCGGGCTCACCTGGCCCAGCGCAAAGCTGGGGATCCTGCAGTCGCTGCAGTATCTGGTGAATGCAGGGCTGGTAACCGGCCGTCAGATTGAAACCTTGTGAAACGTTAGAAAGAAGGAGGGGCGGAAATGGGAAATGTAACCATCATCGGGGGCGGGGCTTCCGGCCTGACGGCGGCCATCACCGCAGCGTCTGCCGGGGTCTGGGTGACTCTGATCGAACAGAATGACCGGGTGGGGAAAAAGATTTTATCCACTGGCAACGGAAGGTGCAATTATACCAATCTGCACCAGGAGCCCTCCTGTTACCATTCGGAGGATCCGTCCTTCCCATGGGGGATCCTCCGGCAGTTTGATGCCGGAGAAACGGTAAAATTTTTCCGGGAGCTGGGCATTTTTCCAAAAAACCGGGAGGGCTACCTGTATCCCAATTCCGACCAGGCATCTTCGGTCCTGGATGTGCTTCGGATGGAATGCCGGCGTCTTCACGTAGAAATCCGGACGGACTGCAGATGTACGGAGATCCAGCCGAAAAAAAACGGGTTTCGCCTGAAAACCACATCAGGAGAATTTCCTGCGGACCGGGTGATCCTGGCTGCAGGTTCCGCTGCGTCAGCCGTGGCCGGAAGCGGGGATCTGGGCTACCGGCTTGCCAGGCAGCTGGGGCACCGGATCGTACCAGTGGTTCCGGCTCTGGTCCAGCTCCGGTGCCGGGAGGATTTTTACAAAAGCATCTCCGGAGTGCGGGTGGCAGGAGAAGTTGCGATCCTGGCAGACCAGGTCTGCATTGCCAGGGACCGGGGCGAGATCCAGCTGACCAATTACGGGATCTCCGGCATCCCGGTCTTTCAGGTGAGCGGCGCGGCGGCCCGGGCATTATATGACAGGCAGTCCGTGAAGGCGGTGCTGGATTTCATGCCGGATATGGAATGGAAAGCCTTTCTGGACTTTTTGAAGGAACGGATCCGGATCCGCCCGGAAAAAACACTGGAGGAGTTCTTTGTAGGGCTGTTCCCGAAAAAGCTGTGGGATCTTTGGCTCCGTCTCAGCGGGCTTCCACGAAACCAGGCTGCGGGGACGCTGACGGATGGGCAGATAGAAGCGCTGGCCCGTCTGATCCGGCAGTTTGAAACCAACGTCACCGCCGCCAATTCCTTTGCCCAGGCACAGGTCTGCCGGGGCGGCGTAGATACCCGGGATGTGGATCCCAGGACACTGGAATCCCGTTTGATCCCGGGGCTTTATTTTGCCGGGGAGATGCTGGACGTGGACGGGCTCTGCGGCGGGTACAACCTGCAGTGGGCATGGTCCAGCGGCCATGTGGCGGGAAAGGAGGCAGCCCATGCTAAGGCTTAGTCAGATCCGGCTTCGGCCGGGACACAGTGAACAGGAGCTGGAGGACAGGATCCGTAAGCTTTTAAATCTGAAAAAATCAGAACCTTTGGAATATCGGATCTTCAAGCAGTCTATTGACGCCAGAAAAAAGCCGGATATTTTTTATACCTATACGGTGGATGTGAAGCTTCAGCAGGAGGAGGCTGTTCTGAAGCGGGCAGGACAAAAGAAGCGGAAACCCGGACAGATTGAAAAGCAGGAAGAGGTCTTCTACCAGACACCGGCTCACGGAGCAGAAAAGCTTTCCCACAGGCCGGTTGTGGCCGGGGCAGGCCCTGCCGGACTGTTCTGTGCCTGGCTTCTGGCACGGGAGGGGTATCAGCCGCTTCTGTTAGAAAGAGGTGCTCCAGTGGAGGAGCGGATCCGGGACGTGGAGGCGTTCTGGAAGGGGGGACCTCTGGATCCGGAATCCAATGTCCAGTTCGGGGAGGGCGGTGCAGGCACCTTTTCCGATGGAAAGCTCAATACCCTGGTGAAGGATGCCCACGGCCGGAACCGTCTGGTGCTGGAAGCCTTTGTGCGCTTCGGCGCGCCGGCGCAGATTTTGTATGAGCAAAAGCCGCACATCGGTACGGACATCCTTTCCCGGGTGATCCGAAATCTGCGGGAGGAGATCCGGCAGTCCGGCGGGGAGATCCGATTTCACAGCCGTCTCACCGGCCTTTCTTTTTCGGAAAATGCAGGGAGCCGCAGCCTTCGGCAGATCACGGTGAATGACACGGAGGAGATTCCGGCAGAGGTTCTGGTGGTCGCTGTCGGACACAGCGCCAGAGATACCTTTGGGATGCTTTTGGACAGCGGGATTCCCATGCAGGCCAAGGCCTTTGCGGTGGGGGTGCGGGTGGAGCATCCCCAGCGGATGATCCAGGAAGCTCAGTACGGAAGCGATTGGGCAGGGAGGCTGCCGGCCGCGTCCTATAAGCTGTCGGAAAATCTGGACAACGGACGGGGCGTGTATACCTTCTGCATGTGTCCGGGAGGGTATGTGGTCAATGCCTCCTCCGAGGCGGGAGGGATAGCTGTCAACGGCATGAGCTATCACGGCCGGGCGGGAAGCAACGCCAACAGCGCGGTGATCGTGACCGTATCTCCCAAAGATTTTGGGAATGACCATCCTCTTGCCGGGGTGGAATTTCAGCGCCGGCTGGAAACTCTCGCATACCGGGAGGGACAGGGCAGGATTCCGGTGCAGTGCTTCGGGGACTTCTGCAGGAATGTGCGGACAACGGCACTGGGGGAGATCCTGCCCCAGATCAAAGGGGAATACAGGCTGGCAAATGTGCGGGGGATTTTCCCGGAAGAGCTGGCGGACTCCCTGCAGCGGGGGATCTGTGCCATGGATCGGAGGATTCCTGGATTTGCAAGGGAGGATATGGTACTGTCCGGGGTGGAGAGCCGGACCTCCTCGCCGGTGCGGATGGTTCGGGGCGATACGATGGAATGTGAGATCGGCGGGATCTATCCCTGCGGCGAAGGGGCAGGGTACGCAGGGGGGATCATGTCGGCGGCTATGGATGGGGTGAAGGTAGGGGAGGCGATTATTGGGCGGTTTAGGGGGAGGTGAAGCCCTGGGTGTAAGTATGTGGGATAATAAGGTGTCTAAAGCGTCCGTTTCTATTCACAGCCGCCACTCCAAACGCATGCGCAAAAACAGCCGGCTTTGCCGGCTGCCGCTGCTGGCGCAGCTTGATTTTTTGCTTATGTGTTTGGAGTGACTGCTTCCCGCCGCAGGAGAACCGGCAGACAGATTCTTACAAGCGAGCTTGACGAATCTGTCTGCCGGTTCTCCTGCGGCTGTGAATAGAAACTTTTGTTTCACAAAAATTTCAGATTCGAAACCTGTACACAATTTTCAAATTATGGTAAAATACGTGTTATGTGCTGTGCCATCTTCATAGCAGGTAAAAACATATGAAAACAATGAAAGAACTGAACATGGAAGAGCGTCCTTATGAGAAGTGTGAACGGTTTGGGCCGGAGAATCTGACGGACAGTGAGCTGTTAGCGGTCCTTCTGCGGACCGGGACGCGGGGGGAGAATATCGTGGAGCTGGCGAAGCGGATCCTGTATTCGGATCAATTCCAGGGAGGGCTCCTCGGCATCCACCGCTGGTCTTTTGAACAGCTGACCCATATCAAGGGGATCGGCAAGGTCAAGGCCACCCAGATCCTTTGTCTCTGCGAGCTTGCCAAAAGGCTTTCCAAGGCAAGCGCGGGGCCGGAACTGAACTTCGATATTCCCAGCACCATTGCGCGCTATTATATGGAGGATCTGCGGCATCAGAAGCAGGAGAACATGAAGCTTTTACTTCTGAATACCAAGTCCAGGCTCATAGGAGAGACGGATATTTCCAGGGGAACCGTCAACTCGTCGGTCATTTCCCCAAGGGAATTGTTTGTAGAGGCTCTGCAGAAGGACGCTGTGTCGATCATCCTGCTCCATAACCATCCCAGCGGCGATCCCACGCCCAGCAGGGAGGATATTCTTGTCACCAGGAGGGTGTATGAGGCCGGTATGATGATCGGCGTGGAGCTTCTGGACCATATCATCATCGGCAATAACTGCTACAGCAGCATGAGGGAGCAGGGGATCCTGAGTTGAGGAATCCCATGCATGCTCCGAAAGAAGGAAGTGTAACGGATGTTCCGGAATATTTACGGACTGGATCTGGGAACCTACGAGATCAAGGTTTTTGATAAAAAAAGAGATTTTATCTGGAAAGAACGAAATATCATTGCAAAAAAAGATCAGAAATTCCTCTATGCGGCGGGAGATGAGGCATGGGATATGTTTGAGAAGGCACCGGAGAATATCGAAGTGCTGTTTCCCATGCAGGGCGGCGCGATCGCAAAGTTCGACGACATGCAGTGCCTCCTTTTGGAGCTTTTAAAAAAGGAACGCCCCTTTTACGGAGGCTCGGAATATCTGGTAGCGGTTCCCACGGATGTCACGGAGGTGGAGAAGCGGGCGTTCTATGACTTGGTCTGCCATTCTGCGGCCCGGGCCAGAACCGTCAGGATCGCGGAGCGGGCCATTGTGGATGCCATCGGCTTCGGGGTCAATGTGAACCGCACGGAAGGGATTTTTATCGTCGATATGGGCGGAGGCTCCACGGAGATCTCCGTGTTGTCCCACGGCGGCATGGTCATGAACCGGCTGCTGAAGCTGGGCGGGGAGCATCTGGACCAGGCGATCCAGAATCAGGTGCGGCATCACATGGAATTTCTCATCGGCAGGCGCACGGCGGAGACTCTGCGGCAGGACTTCGGGATCTTCGAGGATGCCACCTGTACCGCGATCAACGTGTCCGGCAGGAATCTGCGCACCAGGGTACCGGAATACCGGGAGATCCCGGTGGGGATGGTGCGGGCGGCCATGCGGGAGCCCTTGAAGGAATGTGTGTCGGAGATCCGGGCCATGTTCGACCGGACGCCTCCCACCGTGCGCAGCGGTCTGCAGAAGAACGGGATCTGCCTCACCGGAGGGCTGGCCAATTTAAAGGAGCTTTCTACATATCTGGAGGAAAGCACAGGCCTTACGGTTCGAACGGTTTCCCGTCCGGAGCTCTGTGTGGTGGAAGGGCTGAAAAAGATCATCCTGGACAAGCGGGCATACAGGGAATGGACCTATTCCCTGCAGGATGGGGAATACAAATGGTTAAGAAAGCTTTAAGACAGATTGCAGGGGGAACGATCATCCATTATGAAGAAAAAAAATCAGACGACCAATACAAATAAATATCTGCTTGCCGGATTGACCATGGTCTGTATCCTGCTGATGCTGCTGTCCGTATTCTATGAAAAGACAGCAGGACCGTTTAAGGTGCTTGCCAACCTTACAGTCATTCCGATGCAGCAGGGCTTCAATAAAGTAGGCAGCCTGCTCATTGATGTCAGCGAGAACTTCGGGACACTGGAGGAAGCGCGGAAATTAAACAAAAGCCTGCAGGCTCAGATTGACGAACTGATCATGCAGAACAACAACCTGCAGGAGGAAAAATTCGAGCTGGAGCGGCTCAGGGAATTGTACAAGCTGGACCAGAACTACGCGGAATATGAAAAGGTCGGCGCCCATGTGATCAGCAAGGATCCCGGGAACTGGTTCAGCAGCTTTACCATCGACAAAGGGAGCCTGAACGGGATCCGGGTGGATATGAATGTGATTGCGGGGAGCGGGCTGGTAGGGATCGTGACTGAGGTCGGGCCTACCTGGGCGACTGTGCGTTCCATCATTGATGATTCCAGCAATATGGGAGGCATGGTATTGTCCACCTCGGACACCTGCATTGTGCGCGGAGACCTGTCCCTGATCAATGACGGGAAGATGCGCTTTGAGCAGATGGAGAATAATGACAATAAGGTGGAGGTGGGCGAGCAGATCGTGACCTCACATATCAGCGATAAATACCTGCAGGGGATTCTGATCGGCTACGTCAGCGAGGTGCAGGTGGATTCTAATAACCTGACCCGGTCCGGGTATCTTACCCCTGTGGTCAATTTTAAAAAGCTTCAGGAAGTGCTCGTCATTACGAAGACTAAGGCAGAGCTGACCGGAACCGACGTGCCCCAGGAGGACGCAGGAGCGGCAGAACCAGCCGGAGCGGAGGCGGGAGGAGACGCCGGAGCCGGGAATGAATCAGGAGAAGGCCAGCCTTCCGGAAATGAACCGGCGGACGGGCAGCCTGCGGACAATGGAGCGGGAGAAGGAGCGCCTTCCGGAAATGAAACGGCGAATGGGCAGCCTGCGGACAATGGAGCGGGGGAAGACGCGCCCTCCGAAAACGGAGCAGGAGAGGATGAGCCTCCGGAGAACGGGACGGATCAGGCAGCCCCGTAGGGAACCGCCTCCGGTGGAGAAGGCCAGGCAAGAGCGCCTCAGGCAGTCACTCCGAAAGGGGAGTAATGCGGATCAAGAGTATGAAAGGAGAAGGATATGAAAGGGATTAAGATCAAACGTGTCATTGTGACGGCACTGACAGTATGTATCTGCTATATGCTGCAGTGCACCCTGTTTCCCAACCTGACGCTTGCTTCCATAAAGCCCAATATCCTGATCATCCTGACCGCATCCTACGGATTCATGCGGGGACCGAGAGACGGGATGCTGGTAGGTTTTTTCTCAGGACTTCTGATGGACATCCAGTTCGGCAGTATTCTGGGTTTTTATGCCCTGATCTATCTGCTCGCAGGTTATGTGAACGGACTGTTTGAACAGATGTATTATGATGACGATATCAAGCTACCATTAGCTCTGGTAGGAACAACGGAGTTTATCTACGGGCTGATCATCTATCTTCTGATGTTCATGCTTCGGAGCGAATTTGATTTTTTACACTATCTGAGACATATTATCATACCGGAGCTCATATATACTATAGTAGTGACACTGGGGCTGTATCCCCTCATACTTTTCATAAACCGAAGGTTAGAGGCAGAAGAAAAAAGGAGTGCAGGCAAATTTGTTTAGGAAAATCTCGAAGAGGATAAAAAAAACAATCATACAGATTTCAGAATCCAGACTTTTGGTTCTGATTCTGATATTCTGCTTTTTGTATGCGGTTCTGATCAACAGGCTGTTTGGGCTGCAGATCGTCAAAGGCGAATATTATATGGACAACTATAAGCTCCAGATCCGAAAGGAGAGGGATCTGCAGGGCACCCGCGGCAGTATCTATGACAGGAACGGAGACCTGCTGGCGTACAATGAGCTGGCTTATTCCGTGACCTTTGAGGACGATATCTCAGGCACTGAAGACCGGAACGAGACTCTCAACCGGATCATGGACGAGGTGATCCGGATCGTAGAAGCACATGGAGATAGTGTGATCCACAGCTTCGGGATCGTGCTGGATCCTGCGGGCAACTACCAGTTTACCCAGACCAATGAGACACTCCGGCTCCGTTTTGTGGCCGATGTGTATGGATTAAGGACGATCGATGAACTGTCCAAGGAGCAGAAAAACGCAACGGCCGAAGACTTGATCCATTATCTCTGCACCCATGAGCTCTATGGCTACGACCTGGATGAAAAGAAGCTGGACAGGCAGTATATCCTGAAGATGATCAATCTCCGATATGCCATCAACCTGAACAGCTACCAGAAATACATTCCCACGGTGCTTGCTTCGGATGTGAGCGACGAGACACGGTTTGCTATCATGGAAAATCTGGACAGGATGGAAGGAGTGGGCATTGAAACAGAATATCTGCGAAGATATACAGACAGCCAGTATTTTGCCTCCCTGATCGGATACACCGGCAAAATCTCACAGGAGGAATATGATGCTCTGGACGAGGATCAAAAAGAACGGTATGCCTTATCGGATATTGTTGGAAAATCCGGAATCGAACAGGTGATGGACAATGTCCTTCAGGGAGATAGAGGAAGCCGTGTATTCTATGTGGACAGTGTCGGCAAGGTGACGGAGGAAGTCAGTTACGTAGAGCCCGGAGCCGGGAATGATGTGTATCTTACGATCGATAAGAAGCTGCAGGAGCAGACCTATCAGATCATTGAGGAGAAGATTGCGGGAGTGGTTCTTTCCAAGCTGAGTACGATGATGAATTATGATCCCAGTTTGGAGAAGGACAGTAAGGATATCATCATTCCGGCAGACGATGCCTATTTTGCCTTTATTGCAAACCAGATTATTGATGAGCAGCATTTTGGAAAGGAGGATGCAGGCGCATCGGAAAAAGAGGTCTATGCCGTATATGCGGCGAGGAAGACCACGGTCATGAACGAGATTTTGGCGGAGCTCAATGGAACGACTCCCTATCAGAGCCTGTCCGCCGAGATGCAGGGATATATGGACTATATGGAGAGTATCCTGCAAAACGGCATCCTGCTGTCAGATGCAATTGACGCGGCGGATCCTACTTATCAGGCGTGGTCAAAGGACGAGAGTATCAGTATGAACCAATACCTGAACTATGCGATCTCTAAAAACTGGATCGATACTTCACGGCTGAATGAGTATATTTCGTCCGAATATTCGGACGCGGCAGAAGTATATCAGGCAATCCTGCAGTATTTGCAAGATTATTTGAGTTCGGATATGAATTTCGACAAACTTCTCTACAAATATCTTATAAAATCAGGTAGTATCACAGGAGCACAGATCTGTGCCATTGTGTATGAACAAGGGGTACTGCCCCTGGATGAGGGAGCCTATCATGGACTGCGCACCGGAGGCCTGGACTCCTTCGGCTGGCTGCACACGCAGGTTCAGACCCTCGCCATCACGCCCGGGCAGCTTGCCCTGGAACCCTGTACCGGTTCTGCAGTGGTAAGCGACCCAAATACAGGGGAAGTCCTTGCCTGTGTATCCTATCCGGGATATGATAATAACCGGCTGGCCAATACGATGGATTCTGATTATTATAACCAGCTTGTAACCGGGCTTTCCCGCCCGTTTTACAACAATGCCACACAGGAGACCACGGCTCCGGGCTCTACCTACAAAATGGTATCCTCGGTAGCTGCCCTGACCGAAAAAACCATTACAGGAGATACCTATCTCTCCTGCGGAGGTGCATTTGAGGGGGTTACTCCGAATCCGCGGTGCTGGTCTTATCCCTATGGACACGGAGGGCTGAATGTGGTCGATGCGCTGAATTACTCTTGTAACGTATTTTATTATACGGTAGGATTCCAGTTTGGACTGGACCGGGAAGGAAACTATGACAGCAACAGGGGGATCGAAGTCTTACGAAAGTATGCAGAAGGCTTCGGGCTGGGAGAGACCTCCGGACTTGAGATCCCGGAAACAGAACCTAAGATTTCCGATACGGATTCTGTGCTCTCGGCCATCGGTCAGGGCACCAATAATTATACGGTCAGCCAGCTGAACCGATATGTATCCACAGTCGCGAACAAGGGGACCGTCTACAAGCTGACGCTTTTGGACAGGACGACCGATGCAAACGGAAAGATCATCAAAAATTATGAACCGGTGGTGGTGAGCAAGATGGATAATGTATCCAAAAAAACCTGGGAACTGATTCATGATGGGATGGTCGCAATGATCAACAGCACGGCAAGCTTTTCTGGAATAGGAATCGAAATGGCAGGAAAGACAGGAACGGCCCAGCAGAGCGCGATACATCCGGATCACGCGGTCTTTGTCGGATTCGCGCCGGCTGAGTCTCCGGAAATAGCCGTTGCCGTACGTATTGCCAATGGATATACGTCTGCCTATGCGGCAGAGATCGGAAGAGATATCGTCAGGGCCAACTTTGAACTTGCAGAGGAAGATGAACTGATCACAGGTCAGGCTGCAAAGCTGGGAGCATCGATTTCTGATTAAAGCTAGGAAGTGAGAAAATATGGACAGTCTTGTTACAATTAAGAGCTGTAAGTATGGTATGGAAATTTATCTGGATCCGGAGGTCTCTTTTGAAGTCCTTATGGAACATATCCGGGATAAATTCCGCAGCTCCGCCAGGTTTTTCCAGGGGGCTCAGGTTGCAGTTTCCTTTCTGGGGCGCAGGCTGAACTACACAGAGGAACGGGCTGTCCTAAGTCTGATCTCAGAAATTACGGACATGGATATTGTATGTGTCATTGACCGGGATCATGAGCATGAACTGACATACAGGCGTATTGTAGAAAAAACGCTGTCCGATATTCCTGTAAGAGACGGGCAGTTCTATAGAGGAACGTTAGGAAGAAGACAGGTGATAGAGTCAGATACGAGCATTGTAATACTGGGAAATGTGGAACCAGGCGCATCTGTGATCGCAAAAGGGAATATCATTGTGATCGGTGCATTGTACGGGAGTGCGCATGCCGGTGCTGCGGGAAATACCGAAGCATATGTTGCGGCACTTTCCATGCAGCCGAGATCTCTTCGGATCGGAGATATGGAAGCAAAGCAGAAGGTGCTTTTCCAGAACAATGCAGAGATATCTGGTCCGAAAATCGCGGCAATGGATGCTGCCGGAATTTATCTCGATCCACTTGTAGATATACTGCGCGCCAGATAAATCTAACATGATGCGCACAGCCGCATGAGGAATTATGCCGCTTCGTGGCGGCGGCAGAAAAACTGCCAGTGGCAGGTTTTCTGTATACCAATGTATGCAGAAAGGCTGCCAGTGACAGGCTTTCTGTATGACAGCCATGAATCAGAAATTGCAGGAGGATAGCAAGAATGGGAGAAGTAATTGTCATTACATCAGGAAAAGGCGGTGTCGGTAAAACGACTACAACGGCGAATATAGGTGTCGGGCTGGCACAGGCAGGCAGAAAAGTGATTGTCATTGATACAGATCTTGGCCTTCGGAATCTGGATGTAGTCATGGGACTGGAAAATAAGATCGTATATAATCTGGTTGATGTGATAGAAGGAAACTGCCGCGTCAAACAGGCTCTGATCCGAGACAAGCGTTTTCCGGAGCTTTATCTGCTCCCATCCGCTCAGACAAGGGACAAGTCTGCGGTTTCTCCTGAACAGATGCAGAAGCTGGTTTCTGAATTAAGACCGGAATTCGACTATATTCTGCTGGACTGTCCGGCCGGGATCGAACAGGGCTTTCAAAATGCGATTGCAGGAGCAGATCGTGCAGTCATTGTAACGACTCCGGAAGTTTCTGCGATCCGGGATGCGGATCGGATCATCGGCCTGCTGGAGACAAGAGGGATCAAGAACAATTCCCTGATCATCAACCGTCTGCGGATCGATATGGTACAAAAGGGAGATATGATGTCGGTCGAAGATGTGACAGAGATCCTGGCAATTCCCCTGATCGGTGTGATCCCGGATGACGAGCAGATCGTGATCGCAACAAACCAGGGAGAGCCGATCATTGGGACAGACAGTTTATCCGGACATGCTTATGACCATATCTGCAGACGTCTGTTGGGAGAAGAAATCCCGATTCCAGATTTCAGCCGTCCGGACGGACTTTTTTCACGGATCCGAAGGATGCTGGGAAAAAAGTAGGAGGGCCAGAAGATGATGCGTGTACCTTCCGTTCAGATTGCAAAAGACAGGCTTCATGATCTGCTCAGTGCAGACCGGTTGAAATGTACGCCGGATATGGCAGAAAAGCTGTCTTCTGACATATATTACACCATATCAAAATATATCGAGATCAGGCGGGAAAACTTTGATCTTAGGATTACACGTTCGGATATACATATCAAATATACAGGAGAGAAAGATTGAAGAACTTTATCCAACATATACTACATCGGTATCATTTGAAAGATTATAAATTCAGCCTTGTTGTACTGGTGCTTGCGATCTCTGTGATCGGAGTGTTTATCGTCGGCAGCGCACAGGCATCCTCACAGGGAAAGCAGGCCATGGGGGTAGCCATGGGCCTGGTAGCCATGGTTGTGATCTCACTGATCGATTATGAGTGGGTGCTGAATAACTTCTACTGGCTCATGTATGTGGCGAATATCATATTGTTGTTCGCCGTTCTCCTGTTCGGGGAGAATATCAATGGCGCCACCCGGTGGCTGAACCTTGGATTTGTCCAGTTCCAGCCTTCCGATCTGACAAAGATCATTACGGTCCTGTTTTATGCAAAATTTCTAACCAAGTATGAAAATTCGATCAACAAGATCCGTTTCATTTGTATTGCAGTAGCGTTGATGCTGCCTTCCCTGGCTCTGATCTTTAAGCAGCCCAACCTGTCCAATACCATCTGTCTGGGAATGCTGTTCTGTGTGCTGATGTTTATGGGAGGCTTGAGTTATAAGTATATCCGAAATATACTTGTGGTGTTTGTCCCGCTGGCTGTGGTTCTGTTTATCATCGTGATCCAGCCGAACCAGCCGTTGATACACGATTATCAGCAGAATCGGATCCTTGCATGGCTGGAACCGGAAAAATACGAATCGGAAGAAGCCTATCAGCAGCTGAATTCGATCATGGCAATCGGATCCGGCCAATTGACCGGAAAAGGGTATAACAATTCTGCGACAACCTCCGTAAAAAATGGAAAATTCATTTCCGAACCGCAGACAGATTTTATTTTTGCAATAATTGGAGAAGAATTGGGATTTGTGGGTTGTTGTGTCGTGATAATTTTGTTATTATTAATAGTGATAGATTGTATTTTGATTGGAATGAAGGCAAAGGACGCAGCGGGGCGCATCATTTGCGCCGGAGTTGCCGCACTGATCGGTATACAGAGCTTTATCAATATCAGTGTGGCTACCATGTTGTTTCCGAATACAGGGATTTCCCTGCCATTTATCAGTTATGGCATGACTTCGGTCATATGTTTTTACATGGGAATCGGATTTGTGCTGAATGTCGGGCTTCAGCCGAACAAATATCAGTAGAGGAGAGGGCATATCATGAATATTGGACTGGTTGCACATGACGCGAAGAAAAAATTGATGCAGAATTTTTGTATTGCCTACAGGGGGATTTTAAACAAACACAATCTGTATGCAACAGAGACAACGGGGATTCTTGTGGAAAGTGTGACAAATCTTAACATCCATAAATATCTGGCCGGTCATCTGGGCGGAAAGCAGATGCTGGGAGCACAGATCGAGCAGAATGATATGGATCTTATGATCTTTTTCCGGGATCCTTTGAGTCCCAGATCACATGAACCGGATGTAAATGATATTGTCCGGCTGTGTGATGAATATAATATACCGATAGCCACCAATATCGCTACGGCGGAGGCTTTGATCCTGGCGCTTGACAGAGGCGATCTGGACTGGAGGGAGCTCTACAGATGAAAGGCGGATATGCATGAGTAGGAATGAACGTGATTTCCGGCAGAGACCAGAACAGAACAGAGGTAGAAATCATCGGCAGGAGCCCGGCAGAAGAGATAGGAGAAGCCGAAGCCAAAGGGGACAGGAACCGGAAGCACGGATGCAGAGAAGACGGGGGGAGAGACCTTCCGGAAGGAAAAGGAAGAGGCGCAGAAAACAGGCAGTAAAAGGACTGCTCTTATCTGCCGTACTTATGGTCGTTCTGATCGTTTTAGGAGCTGCCGGCTTTCTGCATTATCTGAATGCCGCGGATGCAAAGACGATGTATGCGGCTTTATATGAGACAGAGCAATATAACCAGAATCTGTATCAGGGAGAACTTTTTGCACCGGAGCTATGTGTAGCTGCGGGAGATGTTCCGCTGGATGGATTCGGAGGAGACCCGACGCTTCATGCAGCGGGCTTATTTGACGTGAACCAGAAGCAGGTTCTGTATGCGGATCGGATTTATGACCAGCTTTACCCGGCAAGTACAACTAAGCTGATGACGGCATATCTGACATTAAAGTACGGCAATCTGGAGGATATGGTAACGGTCAGTGAGACAGCAGTGTCATTTGTAGATCCGGAGGCGTCATTATGTGGTCTCCAGGTGGGAGATCAGCTCACGCTGTATGATCTTCTGTGCGGTCTGATCCTGCATTCCGGTAATGACAATGCAGCGGTGATCGCGGAATATATCGGAGGAAGTCAGGAAGGTTTTGTGGATATGATGAACCAGGAAGCGCTGAATCTGGGCGCGACCCATACACATTTTCAGAATCCTCATGGCCTTCATGAGGATGAGCATTATACTACCGCCTATGACTTGTATCTGATGTTCAATGCCTGTATCCAGGATCAGCGGTTTATAGATATCATTTCCATGACATCCTATCATGTCACGCTGACCGGTATGGACGGCAGCGTCAGGACTGATGAGTGGCCGGCTTCGAACTATTATTCCGCAGGACTTGCACAGCCCCCGGAAGGGATCAATGTGATTGGCGGAAAGACGGGAACTACAGATCAGGCAGGTTCCTGTGTCATATTGTACAGTCTTAACAGCACGGGAAGCCCTCTGATTTCCATTGTGATGGGAGCAAATGATAAGGAATTATTATATAATGATATGACGCAGATCCTGGCATGCGGACGGTGATGATCGGGGCTTAACCTCGGTCATCACCACGCAGGCGGGTCAGGAAGAGGTACTGTCAGACATGGTGTCCATTCTTCCATACAGACTGATCAGATACAGTCCGCACAGTCCCACGATTGTATAAATAATTCTGGCAAACCAGCTTAGATTTCCAAAAAGGAAGGCAACCAGGTCAAAACGAAAGATACCGACCAGGAGCCAGTTTGCCGCACCAATGATGACAAGAGTCAGAGCAGTATTATCAAACCACTTCATGCTATTTCCTCCTTTTCTCTAGGCTATGATTTAATTATTGTCAATTAAAAGTGGAAATATACATATAAAAGTGATATACTTTTATCCGACGGGAATAAACAGAAGTCAGATAAAACGTAAGTTTCAGGATCTGGTAAAGAAATCAAAAAATCGGAGGAGTAGAAGTGGCAGTCCGAAGGAAGGATCTCGCTAAGATCAGTCAATATAAATCGAAGCAGGAAATGAATATCGGTATACTGATCTTTACATTAATCCTGCTGTATCTGATCGTTACTGTATTTACATATGCGACTTCAAAACGGATCTCAACATATGAAGTCCGCAGGGGAAGTATTGTTAAGGATAATTCCTACAATGGGCTGATCCTGAGGCAGGAAGTGACGGCTTCGGCAGAATCCGGAGGATTTATCAGTTATTTCCGTAATGAGAACAGCAAGGTAAAGACCGGAAGCAATATCTATGCGGTTTCTCCTGTAAGGCTTGATACAGAAGTTTCAGCAGAAACGGAAGAGTTTACTCCGGGAGATGAAGTGCAGAAGAATCTGACCTTGAAGACTCAGAGTTTTAACGAAAATTTTAATCCACAGAAGTTTTCCTCTGTATATACATTAAAAAATGAGATAACCGGAATTTTACGGGATGCGTCAAGCCAGTCAAAGATGATGCAGCTGGATCATCTGATCTCCCAGGACAGTGGAAATATCCATGTTGGAAAGAGTACTTCTGACGGCATCTTTGTCCGCACGATCGACGGATACGAGTCTCTGTCCGAAAGTTCTTTAAAGCCGGAGGATTTTGACAGAACCAGCTATTCGGCCGTTCGCCTGGAGGATCAGGCAGAGGTGATGGCCGGAGATATCGTGTACAAGCTGGTCACAAATGAAGAATGGTATGTCTATATCCAGCTTGACAAAGCCATGGCAGAAGAACTGGCCGAGACTACATATATTAAAACCAGGATTGATAAGGATAATGAGACTGTCTGGGCAGATTTTTCCATCCTGCAGATTGACGGCAGCTATTATGGGAAGCTTTTGTTTGACAATTCCATGATCCGGTACGCAGAGGACCGTTTTTTGAATATCGAATTGATCACGGAGCAGGAAAGCGGACTGAAGATTCCGAAAAGCGCGGTCGTCAAAAAGGATTTTTATGTTGTTCCGGCAGAGTATCTGGCTTCTGGAAAAAGCGGTACGTCACAGGGAATCCTGATACGCAGAAAGAATGATGACAGCGGGGAACTGGAAGAGGTCTTTCAGGCTGCAGATATCTATTATATGACGGAGGACGGAGATTTTTACCTTGATCCGGAAGATTTTGGGCAGAATACATTATTGATAAAACCTGATTCGTCAGAGACATTTCTTTTAAAGGAAAAGAATACGCTTGAAGGGGTATATAATATCAATCAGGGGTATGCAGTATTCAGACGTGTTTCCGTTTTATGTGAGAATGCGGATTATTATATTGTGGAAGAAGGAGCTTCCTACAGCCTTTCCAACTATGACCACATCGTTCTGGACGGCAGTATGGCGGAGGCATCCGAGGTGGTATTCCAATAAGCAGTTCGGGACAAAGTATCGGGATTCAATGATTATAAAAAGGAGCGTTTTATTTATGATAAAGGATCAGCTGTATGAGGTAGAGAAAAAGATACAGGCTGCCTGCGAACGCGCGGGGAGGAAGCGGGAGGAGGTGACCCTGATCGCGGTAAGCAAGACAAAGCCTGTAAAAGTCCTGCAGGAGGCATATGATCTGGGGATTCGGGTGTTTGGAGAGAATAAGGTTCAGGAATTGACGGAAAAATATGATGCACTGCCCCGGGATATTCACTGGCATATGATCGGCCATCTGCAGACGAATAAAGTAAAGTATATTATAGAGAAGGCGGAACTCATCCACTCCGTAGATTCGCTCCGGCTTGCCCAAGCCATTGAAAAGGAAGCGGCCAAGAGGGAGCTGACTGTGGATATCCTTGTGGAAGTCAATGTGGCGGAGGAGGAGAGCAAGTTCGGCGTCAGGGTGGATGAAGTGATTCCATTCATTGAAAAGCTTGCACAATTTTCTCACATACATGTATGCGGACTCATGACGATTGCGCCTTTTGTGGAAAATCCCGAAGAAA
>CAYQBE010000021.1:0-51723 GCA_964415625.1 uncultured Clostridium sp. | reverse complement strand
GGGATACGGTGATGGCCGGGCGGGTTAATTCATTGTTGTAAAAATGATGATTGAATAGGTCAAACATTTCTTCGCTTTTCTTTACGATTTTGGATATATTGAACATTTGCATGTCCTCCCTAAAATTATGTTTTAATTCTGTAAGTGACAGCTTACGCATTTTTGGCGTGAAATCAAGCAGAAAAATTAAAAATGCTATTGCTTGTATTTGTTTGGTATCACTTATATAATAGGAGCATGATCGGAGGAACGGATATGACATTACAGCAATTAAAATATATGATCACGATAGCGGAAAAGGGTTCTATCACAGAAGCGGCAAAAGAATTGTTCATTTCACAGCCAAGCCTTTCCGGGGCAATCAAAGAAGTGGAGAATGAAGCAAAGATCACCATTTTTAACCGTTGCCGGGCGGGGGTTGCATTAACTACGGAGGGGATGGAGTTTTTGGGATATGCAAGGCAGGTTGTGCAGCAGATGGAACTTCTGGAATCCCGTTACATAGATAATCAGCCAGAAAAGCAAAGATTCTGCATCTCCACACAGCATTATACATTTGCTGCCAATGCTTTTGTGGAACTTGTAAAGCAGTTCGGCCAGGAAAGATATGAATTTATCCTGAATGAAACACAAACCTTTCAGATCATCATGGATGTCAGGAACCGTTTCAGTGATCTTGGGGTTCTTTATCTAAGCAAGGCTAACGAAAATGTACTGGTGAAAGTTTTTGAGGAATATAATCTGAAATTTTATGAGTTATTTACAGCAGCTCCTCATGTGTTTCTGCGGAAAGGGCATCCTCTGGCAGAGCGGGAGAAGATCATCCTGGAAGATCTGAAACCATACCCAAGACTGAATTTTGTGCAGGGAGCTTATGAATCTTCCAATTTTGCGGAGGAACTGTTCAGTAGCGAGGTTGCGGAAAAGAGCATCCGGATCAGTGACCGTGCTGCCATTGTGAATTTTATGATCGGGCTGGATGGTTATACTATTTCAAGTGGTATTTTCCCCAGGTATCTTCATGGGGATGCTATTATTTCTATTCCTCTGGATGGGGATGAAACCATGCGGATTGGATATATACTGAATAAGGACAGGGAACTATCCAGATTGGGAGAAATTTATGTGGAAGCTCTGAAACAATATCAAAAGGATTGAAACATAGGTTCAGCCTATGTTTTAGCATAAGAAATCAGTATTACCTATCATATGGCATTCCGCTGTACAATCGTAAGCGGAAGGAGGCGTTATTATGCCAGGCTATGTGATAGGTAATTTTTTTGTATATTCTGTGATCAATGCGTTCACGCCGGGGCCAGGGAATATTCTGGCTTTAAATACCGTGACGAATTATGGATGGAAGAAAGGGCTTCCTCTCTTCTTCGGGATTTTTTCCGGGTATTATGTGGTTCAGATGATCTGTGCGGTATTTGTCTATGGGGTGAGTACATTTCTGCCGGATGTGCTTGGAGTGATGAAGTATGTGGGAGCGGCGTATATTCTCTGGCTGGCAGTCCATATTGCTGTCAGTCGTCCGGACGAAGACGGCGGGGAGAGGTCGGCATCTTTCTGGAAAGGGTTTATGCTGCAGTTTGTGAATGTGAAGATTTATCTGTTTGGGATCACTGCATTGACCGGATATGTGACCAGTTTCAGTACGTCTCTGTCGGTGCTGGTATTCTTTGAACTTGTGATCGCAACGATTGGAACGGTTGCTACATCGGCGTGGATCGGCACGGGGCTGGTAATCCAGAAGATTTATCTGCGGCATTACCGTCTGATCAACGTAATCCTTGCTGTTACACTATTGGAATGTGTATACAGCATATTGAAATAGATATCTTTGGATATGGAGGTTATTATGACGAGTCAGGATGTTTTCCATAAGGATAGGGAGTATATTTCCCATACATATCAGCGTTTTCCTGTTGCAATTCGGTGTGGGCATGGTGCTACGGCGGAAGATTTTGAGGGGAACAGTTATATTGACTTTGGAAGCGGCATAGGGACAAATTCCTTGGGGTTTTGCAACGCGGGATGGGTGAATGCCGTTACGGAGCAATTAAGGCAGGTGCAGCATACTTCAAATCTGTTTTATACGATGCCGGACGTATTGTTGGCGGAACGGCTATGCCGGGAGACCGGGTATGCAAAGGTTTTCTTTGGCAATTCCGGGGCGGAAGCAAATGAAGGAGCTATCAAGGCTGCGAGGAAATACGGGAGGGAAAGGAAAGGGGAAAACTGTAACCAGATCATTACCCTTAAAAATTCTTTTCATGGAAGGACGGTTACCACACTGGCGGCAACAGGGCAGGATTCTTTCCATCAGTATTTCTTTCCATTTACCGAAGGGTTCCGGTATGTGGAGGCGGATAATAGACAGCAACTGCAGGAGGCAGTTGATAATTCTGTATGCGGGATCATGGTTGAACTTGTGCAGGGTGAAGGCGGTGTGGCTGCCATAGATAAAGGCTATGCAAAGTATGTGGAGGAAGTATGCAAAGAAAATGATATATTGTTTCTTGTAGACGAGGTGCAGACCGGTATCGGAAGAACGGGAACATTGCTTTGTAGTGAGCAGTATCAATCCGTCCCAATATTATTACCCTTGCAAAAGGTCTGGGCGGAGGGCTTCCGATTGGTGCAGTCCTTATGGATGAAGTGGCTGGGGAGATTCTTGGGCCGGGACAGCATGGCTCTACCTTTGGGGGAAATCCGGTTGTCTGTGCGGGCGGAATTGAGGTGATGAAACAGATATGCAAGGAAGGATTTCTGGAAGATGTTTCTGCCAGGGCTGATTATTTATGGGGTCGGCTTCAGACGATGCCAGGTGTATCGGGGATATCAGGCATGGGGTTTATGATCGGTGTATCGGTTGATGAAGGGCTGGATGCAAGGAAGATTGCGGAACAGTGTGCAAAAAATGGTCTGCTTATATTGACCGCAAAGAAAAAGCTGCGGATCATGCCACCTTTAAATATTACACTGGATGAGATTGATAAGGGGCTGAATATTTTACGCAGATGCTTGTCTGAATTTAGATAGATATGGAGGAGATTTTCATGAGAGATGAAACAAAATGCCTGCACGCAGGTTATACACCTAAGAATACGGAGCCAAGGGTGGTGCCGATTGTGCAGAGTACGACTTATGTTTATGATTCCACGGAGGATGTGGCGGCTGTTTTTGATGATCCGATGAAGTCGCTGATCTACTCCCGGTTTGGGAATCCTACAGTGATGGCAGTCGAAGATAAGATTGCGGAGTTGGAGGGCGGAGTCGGTGCCATGTGTACTACGTCCGGGCAGGCGGCTGTACTGCTGTCCCTGCTTAATATCTGCGATGCGGGTGACAGCTTTATCAGTACGAATGAAATTTACGGCGGTTCTGTGAACCTGTTTTCTTACACGCTGAAAAGGCTGGGGATTGAGTGTATCTATATTGATAAGAATGCAACGGATCAGGAGATCGATCAGGCATTTAAGCCAAATACGAAAGCGGTATTTGGGGAGACACTTGCAAATCCCGCGCTTACGGTTCTGGATATTGAGCGTTTCGCGGATATTGCGCACCGCCATAAGGTGCCGTTGATCGTAGATAATACATTTGCTACTCCGATTTTGTGCAAGCCTTTTGAATTTGGGGCGGACATTATTGTCCATTCCACATCAAAGTATATGGACGGCCATGCGGTGCAGGTTGGCGGGGCGATTGTGGACAGCGGCAGGTTTGACTGGACGTGCGGGAAGTTTCCGGGACTGACGGAGCCGGATGATTCCTATCATGGCATTTCCTATACGGACACCTATGGAAAAAAAGCGTATATCGTTAAGGCGAGGATGCAGCTTATGAGGGATTTTGGTGTTTATCCTGCGGCACATTCCGCATTTCTCCTGAACCTTGGGCTGGAAACGCTGGCAGTGAGGATGAAGCAGTATTGTGAAAATGCGCTGGCAGTTGCCCGGTATCTGGAGAAGTCTGGATATGTGGAATGTGTAAATTATCCGGGATTGGAAAGCGATGAAAATTATGAGCTGGCGAAGAAATATTTAAGTGGGTGCAGCGGTGTTATTTCTTTTGTGGTCAAAGGCGGGAAGGAAAATGCCATGAAGTTTATGAATGCTTTGCAGCTTGCGTCCAATGAGGTTCATGTTGCAGATATCCGAACTTGCGTGCTGCACCCTGCCAGTGAGACGCACCGGCAGCTTACGGAGGAACAGTTGGAGGCGGCTGGTATCGATGGCGGTATGGTGCGGCTGTCTGTTGGTCTGGAAAATGTAGAGGATATCATCGAGGATCTGGAAAAGGCGTTTTCCAACCTGGGAATTGAGGGGAAGTGAACGGGACTATGAGATATCAGATAGAAAAGGCGGTTGCAGATATTGGCGTAAAAGTAGTTTTTGGGTCTATTGAAGGGGTGGATAATACCAGGCGGAATCCTGAATGGGAAACAGAGCGTAAAGTAAGGCTGGAAAATTTAAAGAAACGCTGTGAAGGGCTGGATATTCATGGAGATGCAGTTTTTGAAGGGTATCATATCCTGCACGACAAGTCTGGCGTAAAGCGCAGAAAAAATATCCCGTCCAGTGAAAACCTGATCAGGATGCTTTTGAAGCATGGGGATATGCCATTTATCAATCAGGTGGTGGATATTTATAATGTGATCTCCATGGAAAGCAGACTTTGTGTAGCGGCGCACAATTTGGATAGGATTGATGGAAACCTGACGGCGCGGTTTTCGGATGGTACGGAGAAATATATTCCTCTTGGGCAGGAGGAGCCAGTTCCGATGACCCCGCATGAATACTGCTATTGTGATGATTCCAATGAGGTTTTATGCAGGTTGGAAATCCGCCAGGTCAATAAAACAAAGGTAGATGAAAATGTGAGGAATGTCTTATATATCATTGAGGGAAATGATGCGACAGAGGGCAGCTTTTTGTTAGAGGTTATGCAGGAGATCATAGATACTACAGTGAGATACTGCGGAGGGAACGGGAAGGTTTTTTGCCCGGATATATTGTGTTAAAGGAAGAAAAGGAAAGGCGGCAGGTGTATGTTACGAAAAGATTATTTCGGTGCAAAAGAAACAACAGAAATATGTACAGAGTATAAGGGGACAAATTTCATTTATGCAGAGGAGGCGGTATTATGAAAAAAATCCCGTTGGCAACGCCAACCATGCACGGGGAGGAGCAGAAGTACATTCAGGAGGCTTTTGATACAAATTGGGTTTCCCCGCTGGGGCCGAATGTGGATGCATTTGAGCGGGAGATAGCGGCTTATGCTGGAACTTCGGCTTCTGCTGCCCTTTCATCGGGAACGGCGGCTTTGCATCTTTCGGTTATTTTAGCAGGTGTGAAGGAAGATGATATTGTGTTTATCCCGTCACTGACTTTTGCGGCCAGTGTGAATCCGGTGAGGTATGAAAAAGCTGTGCCTGTTTTTATTGATTCTGAACGCGATACCTGGAATATGGACCCGGCAGCACTTCGGAGGGCTTTTGAGAAATATCCGCATCCAGCGGCGGTTATGGCAGTGCATTTGTACGGGACATCGGCGGAAATGGATGAGATATGCAGTATCTGCAGGGAGCAAGGGGTTCCCCTGATTGAAGATGCGGCGGAATCTCTGGGTACTACATATCGTGGGAAAATGACGGGAACTTTTGGGGATTATGGGATTTATTCTTTCAATGGGAATAAGGTCATTACAACTTCCGGAGGCGGGATTCTGATCGCCCAGAAGGAAGAAGATGTGGAGAGAGCCCGTTTTTTATCCAGGCAGGCCCGTGATCCGGCAAGGCATTATCAGCATTCTACGATTGGATATAATTACCGGATGTCGAATATCGTTGCAGGCATTGGGCGGGGGCAGATGCTGCATATCAATGACCATATTGAAAGGAAGCAAAGGATTTACCGCCAGTATCAGGAGGCATTTTCTGATATACCTGAAATAGAGATGAACCCTTTGAATAGAAGCGGGATAGACAACAACTGGCTTTCCTGCATGACGGTTGCCCCTGGCAGCAGTGTAACACCGGTACAGATTATGGATGCTCTTGCCGAGGCGGATATTGAGACGCGGCCCATATGGAAACCAATGCACCTGCAGCCCGTATTTGAAGCATTTGATTTTATTCAGGTGGAAGAAGGGCTGAGCGTAAGTGAGGATATTTTTAACCGGGGGCTTTGCCTGCCGAGTGATATCAAGAACACGGAGGAAGATATGCAGCGCGTCATAAAGATTGTACGGCGGCAGTTTGGAGCATAAATTAAATGGAATGTGGAGGTGATTTCAATGAGGAATATCTACAATTTTTCTGCTGGCCCGGCTGTTTTGCCGGAGCCGGTTTTACAGGAAGCAGCTGATGAAATGATGGATTATAAGGGAAGCGGTATGTCTGTTATGGAGATCAGCCATCGTTCGGCCTTGTTCCAGTCCATTATGGAGGAAACGGAATATGATCTGCGGACATTGATGAACATCCCGGATGATTATGAAGTATTGTTTCTGCAGGGAGGTACCTCTTTGCAGTTTGCCATGATACCGATGAATTTTATGAGAAATAAAAAGGCAGATTACATTTTGACTGGGTACTGGGCAAAAAAGGCATATGAGGAAGCAAAATTGTATGGGAAAATTCATGTAGCCGCTTCTTCGGAAGGGGATAATTTTTCTTATATTCCTGATTGCAGGGATTTGGATATCCTGCCGGATTCTGACTATGTTTATATGTGTGAAAATAATACTATTTATGGAACAAAATTTAAAATGCGCCCGGATAGCAAGGGAAAGATTCTGGTTAATGATGTATCGTCCTGTTTTTTGTCGGAACCTATGAATGTATCGGATTACGGAATGATTTTTGGAGGTATTCAGAAAAATCTGGGGCCTGCGGGACTGGTTATCGCAATTATCCGAAAAGATCTGATTACAGAAAATGTCCTGCCATGGACGCCGACAATGCTTCGCTATAAAATCCATGCGGATAAGCGGTCACTGTATAATACGCCTCCTACCTATAATATTTATTTTGTAGGAAAGGTGATTAAGTGGATTCGGGCTTTAGGTGGTTTAGAAAGAATGAAAGAGATTAATGAGAAAAAGGCTTTTCTTTTATATGATTACCTTGATAGGAGCAAGTTGTTCGAGGGGCTGGCAAGGCAGGACAGCCGTTCCCTGATGAATGTGACATTCCGCGCAAAAACAAGTGAGATGAATGCTGAATTTGTTGATGCAGCAGGAGAAAATGGGATTGTCAGTATTGGAGGACACCGTGCTGTTGGTGGTATGAGGGCGAGCCTGTATAATGCAATGCCGGTTGAGGGAGTGAAATATTTGGTGGATTTTATGAGAGACTTTGAGGAAAAGAAATGGTATGGGTGTTGATAGACGTTTAGAAATTCAAAGTAAGGATGTATTACTTAAAAGACCAATCTGCCTTGTGTGGATTGGCCTTTTTAAGTTGCATTGTCGAAAATTGTCGATGAAGAAAATTGAAAAATTTTAACTTTCTTCTCAAAAACTTTCCGGTTTGGCATGGTGGAAAACGTTCTGGTATAAGCGAGGAGGTGAGAACCAGCCACGATCAAATCTGAATAAAGGAGGGGAATGCCATGCCATCTCCTTCTTATGATGACCGGCTCATAGCCATGTTCGATTCCTACTGCAAAGAGGTGTCGAGGAACTGTATCAAAGATTTGGTGCGTAAGAATGAACGCCGGGGCAAATATGTTTCCACTGAACCGGTAGACTATCTGCTTGAATTATTAGGCCATGAGGATGCCTACCCTTCCCATGCTTTCACGCTGGAGGTGGACGACGGGCACGTCTGCATGGTGGAAAACGAGACTTTATATCATGCGCTGTTATCCCTGAAAGAGCGGCAGAGGGAAGTCCTGCTCTTAGGCTTCTGGCACAGCCTTACGGACGGGGAGATAGCGGAGAAGATGGAGGTAAGCGTCCGGACGGTATACAACCTGCGGCAGCGGGCGTTCCGGGCAATAAAGGACTATTATGGAGAAAAACCAACAGACAATGCAATTAACAGTGGTGCTGATTCGCCGGGCGGTTAGCGGGGAGCGGGAGGCGCAGGATGAGCTGCTGCGCATCTATGAGCCGTTCCATGATTCGCTCCTGGCCTTTGCGGAGGCGGGGCTGGACGGGGGTATCCACCACGAAACGAGGGAGGACTGGAAGTCCATGGTGCAGATGCAGATGCTGCAGGCGATCCAGACGAGATGGAGGAGTCTGATATGAAGCTGCAATGCGACCTATTTGACTTTGCTTATGTACCGGGCTGGTACTGGCAGCTGGACAGCCTGGCGGAGATGGTGCTTCCGGAGCCGTGGCGGTTCAAGGAGCCGGTGTATGCTACAAAAAATCCAGATACTCCAATCTTAGAGCGGTACATACATTCAATTTTTAAGAAGCAGTCGATTGACTTTAACAGTGAGGGAGACCCGGCGGAGGCGGCGCGGCATTTCCATGTGGAGAATGAGCTCTGCTGCTTCCATACGGGGTTATACACGGGGAGGTACAAGGCGGTATACGCCTGCTTTGACCGGAACAAGAAGCACGCGAGTATGCGGGGCTGGTATTTCCGGGGCTTTGCGGACGAGCTGTCGCCGTGGCTGAAATACGTCTCCCCTCTCCCGGAGCGACCAAGCTATCATATGGCGCAGTATGGCGCCAGCTACAACCCGGAGTGGCCGATACGGGTAAACATAGACCACATCCTGGGCGATGCGGAGAACGTCTCCCGTCTGCCCGCAGCGATCCGCGATGCGCATAACCTGCCCCTGCTATTGGAAACGGCAGTAGAGCTGGCGCGGCGGAGGGCTGTGGTGGAGCCCGGCATTGTGGTGCCGCAGGGCTACCAGGGGAGGGTGCAGTATCTTCTGCCGGTCTGTCTGACGGATATGGAGAGGCCCGACCTTGCTATGACCCTCACCATTATGGACGGGTATTATCTGGGCAATACCTGCCTTACGTTGGAGATGGCGTACCTGAATGCCCGCCTTTTGGCGAGGCCGGTCGCCCCGTGGCTTACGGGGCTCGTGATGTAGGAGAAGTTTCATAGCAGGCCATATACTCCCGCGCTGGACAGCGGCGGCTACAGAAAGGGGCGTATATGAAATGCGCAGGAAGAAGGAGGGGCATGGCCATGAGATGACGGAGGAGATGCGCCATGTGTGCTGCCCGGTATGCGGGCATCGGATCATGGACGCGGCTGTAAGTACCCAGACCCAGCTCGTGGCTCCGATGGAGGGCCGGTATCCCGATTTTATCATAAAGTGCGGGCACTGCGGCGCGAAGGTCGGGGTGGCGCGGGCTGAAACTTTAGAAAACTGAATACGAAAAAATTAAGACTCGCTCCGAGCTGTAAAAGGCCGGGGGCTGACCGGGGCGTCATGCGGCATAACGGCAATTCCGTAAGGGATGTATACGGAAGAGGGAAACGTATGGCTAAACCGGGACAAGGGTCACTCGTTTGTTTGAGCATGATGCACGGAGGGGAGATTTCATTCCTGGAAATATTGGTCGAGCCTCCATGATACCACCCGAAAAATGGTGGAGACGACATTGAGCCTGGCAGGCGGCACTTTTGTGCTGCTTGTCAGGCTCCTTTTTTTGTCTCCGGCGGCAGGGGGATGCCGTCTGCCGGGCTCCGGAAGGAGAACGGCAGAGATGGAGATTAGATATGAGTTTGTTACGGGAGAGGTCTTGGAGATTGAGGTGGAGGATTCCATGGGGGAGGTGCTGTTGGAGTTTGACCGGCAGGAGCGGAACAATGATCGGAGGGAGACCCGCCGCCATATGTCGCTGGACGGCATGGATTTTGAGGGGGAGACGTTCCGGGCGGAGACGGATACGCTGCGCGAGGCCATGGGGCGGGTGGATACGGAGCGGCTTATGGAGGCTCTGGATACTTTGTCCGCTTCCCAGAAGGAACTGCTGTTAAAAGTTTATTTTAAGGGGATGCGGATTGCGGACATTGCCCGTGCCGAGGGCGTGAGCGAGGCGGCTGTCCGGAACCGGCTGAAAAAGATTTATGGGAAATTGAAAAAAATCTTAAGTTAGGGGGTTCGGTTTTGCCTTTCCCGTGGCTATATAGTGAGGGCATTAAAATAAAGGGCTCTCGGAAAGAGGTGAAAGGCATATGAAACATAACTTGAAGATCAGCGTGGCCAAGGGGGCGGCGTTTCCTCCGGTGCCGGGTTCCGGCGGGATTGTGCGCTGCAGGAAGGTGGCCTTGCGGGAGCGGGTTCTGCGCTGCCTACTGGGCGAGGTGCGCCGGGTGACGATCATTGTCCCAGGAGACAGCGTGCAGGCTCTGTCCCTGCAGGAAGTGCCGGAGGTGGGAAGCCATGGCGGGGCGTAAGGAGAATGGGCCGGAGTTCCCCATGCCGATCAAGGCCGTGCCATACCATCATCAGATGGAAGCGTTCCGTTTCGCCTGCGGGCTGTTCGGCATCCTGCCGGGAGAGGGAAAGGCTGGCAGCAGGGACGCGCCGCCCTGCCAGCCAGGTGCCGGATGTGCGCTCTTGATGGAGATGGGAACCGGGAAGACCCTTACCACGATTGGGATTACCGGGGCATTATCCAACGCCGGGAGAATCCGGCGGGTTCTGGTGGTGGCTCCGTTATCAATTCTCGGGGTATGGGAGGAGGAGTTCCGGAAGTTTGCGGATTTCCCTTACTGCCTTGTGGTGCTTTCGGGGAACGGCAGCAGGAAGCGGGATACCCTGCGGCATATGGCCGGGGCTTCCCTGCAGGTGGCGGTGGTAAATTACGAGAGCGCGTGGCGGATGGAGAAAGACCTGGGGGCATGGCGGCCAGACCTGATCGTCGCGGACGAGGGGCATAAGATCAAGACCCACAATATTTCCGCCAGCAGGGCGATGCACCGGCTGGGGGCAAAGGCCGGATACCGTCTGCTGCTTACGGGTACGGTGATCACAAACAAGGCGGTGGACGTATTCAGCCAGTACAAGTTCGTGAACCCGGCCATTTTCGGTCAGAGCTTCTATGCGTTCCGGGGGCGGTACTTTGACATGGTGGGGTATGGGAACCATACGCCGGTACTGAAAAAGTCCATGGAGGCGGAGCTGATGGAGCGGATGCACAGCATCGCGTTCCGGGCGACCAAGGCGGAATGTCTCGACCTGCCGGAAATGACGGATATTTTGCGGCAGGTGGAGCTGGAACCGGCAGCCCTGCAGATCTACCGGGGGCTGGTGAAGGAAAGCTATGCGGAATTATCCGGCGGCGAGGTGACGGCAACAAATATTCTTACGAGGCTCCTTCGGCTGTCACAGCTTACGGGCGGGTTCATTGGGAATGATGAAACCTCCGCCGTGGAGCAGGTGAGCTGCGCGAAGCTGTCGGCTTTGGAGGACATTTTGGACGGTATCATGGCGGAGGGGAAGAAGCTGGTCATCATTGCCCGGTTTGTCCCGGAGATTAGAGCCATATGCAGGCTGTTGGAAAACCGGAAGCTGCGGTATTCGTGCATTGCCGGGGGCGTGAAAGACCGGGAGGAGCAGGTGGCGGCGTTCCAGAATGAGCCGGAGGTCATGGTCTTTGTGGGGCAGATCGCCACGGCGGGGCTTGGCATCACGCTGACGGCGGCCTCCACCATGGTGTTCTATTCGCTGGACTATTCCATGAGCAATTTTGAGCAGGCGAAGGCCCGGATACACCGGGTCGGCCAGCGGATGCCCTGCACCTACCTGTACCTGGTGGCGCGGGGGACGGTGGATGAGAAGGTGCTGGCGGCTCTGGGCGATAAGGCCGACCTTGCCCGGACGCTGGTGGACGATTACCGCAGCGGGAGGAACCCGTTTGCGTGAGAAGGAGGATGTATGGATTCTGAAAAAATGTTTGAGATGGCCGACCGGCTCCGGGGGCTCCGGGACGAGAAGGCGGAGATGGAGAAGCGGCTGAAGGAGATCAATGGGGAGATTGACGAGACGGATTTCCGGCTGTCGGAGCTGATGGCGGAAACGGAGACACAGAACTTTACCCGCGCGGGGATGATGTTCTGCCTGACCAGCAAGACCCGCGCTTCGGCTATGGCGGGGCGCAAAGATGAATTGTTTGCCGCCCTTAGAGGGGAGGGCTTTGGCGACCTCGTGTATGAGACGGTGAACGCCAACAGCCTTTCCGCCTTTGTGAAGGAGCAGATCGAGGAGAACGGGGATGTGCTGCCGGAATGGCTTAATGGCCTTGTGAATGTGTTTGAGAAGACCAGCGTGAGCCTGCGGAAAGCGGCGAAATAAAAAACGATGATAGGAGGATTTGTAGAATGGCTAAGAAGAATACGGCGAAGGAAGAAGTTGCGGTAACGCGTCCGGGGTTCCTTGCCCTGGCGGATTACAACATGGATCAGACCATGGCGGAGGAGCTGGAAGGCTTGGAGGGCGGCTTCGACCGGGTAAAGATCCCGGCGGGCGGCGCTACTATGTTCGAGCTGCCCGGCGATGAGGCGGACGAGCCGGAGGGCGTGAAGGAGTTCTCGGCGGTGATTTTATACCACCATCCCCTACAGCAGTATTATGCCACGAAGTATACCGGAGGGAGCAACCCGCCGGACTGCGGCAGCTTTGACGGGATCATGGGGGAGGGCGAGCCGGGCGGCGTATGCGCGAACTGCCCGCTGAACCAGTTCGGCTCCGGGGAGAACAACAGCAAGGCGTGCAAGAACCGGCGCAGGGTGTTCCTTCTGCGGGAGGGCGAACTGTTCCCGCTGATCCTCTCCCTGCCCACCGGCTCCATGAAGGAGTTCTCCCGGTACATCAAGCGGCTGCTCTCCAAGGGGAGGAAAAGCAATTCGGTGGTGACGCGGTTCTCGCTGAAAAAGGCCACCAACAGCAGCGGAATTGCCTACTCCCAGGCGCAGTTTTCCATTGACCGCCCGCTGACCTCGGAGGAGCAGATTCTGATCACGAAGCTGTCCGAGCAGGTGAAGGGATACAGCCGGACGGTGGGCTTCGACATGGAGGAGGCCGCAGAGGCGGACGTGCCGTTTGTAGACCCGGAGACCGGGGAGGTTATCCCGCCTCTGCAGTGAAAAAGCGGCAGCAGGGATAGCTGTATGCGGATATGGGATTTTGAAGAATAAAAAGTCCATGCGGGGCGGGAATATTTCTGCCTGCCCCGCCCATGGGCGGTTAGGAGAATTGTATGGGATATGAGTGTGTGACGGCAGTTGGTAAGATAAAGGAATATCTGGCGGGGGCGGCGGTAGTGGCCTTTGACTTCGAGACCTCGCCGTTGGAGGGATACCGGGCGGAGGAGCGGGCGGCTCTGGATGCCCATAAGGCGGAGATCACGGGGGTGAGCTTTTCCGTATCGGAGGGGAGCGGCATCTATGTGCCGTTCCGGCACCGGGCGGGACGAAACATCCGTAAGCCGGAGGCGGTCATGGAATACCTGCAGGCGGCTCTGTTTGGAAATGTGGAGGTTATCAAGATTGCGCACAACCTTTCGTTTGAGTCCATGTTCCTGTATGCGCTGGGCGTGGTGGTGCAGGCTCCGGTCTATGATACTATCGCGGCGGCGCAGCTTACCCTAAAGAGCGGCACGGCATTCCGGGGCTTGTCGGACAGCGGGTTGAAGACCCTTGTGCCGCTGCTGTTCGGGGTGGAGCTACCGGATTTTCGTACAGTGACAGATGGAAGGTTTTTTGACGAGCTGTCCCCGCAGGACGGGGAGACGGTGCGCTATGCCTGCGCCGACAGCGACTATGCCCTGCGGCTCTATCATTTATTCAATTCATGGTTTGACCGGTATCTGCCGAAGCACCGGTTTCTGGTGGAGCAGGTGGAGAGCCCCACCGCCGTATTCTGCGGGATCATGCGCTATAACGGGCTGGTGCTGGATCAGGCGGCCATGGAGGCCAGACAGCAGGAGGCCGATGGGCGGATTGCGGAGATCCGGGAGGAGATCGCGTTCCTGATCGGGGACGTGAATATCGGGGCGAATGCCTCTACTTCGGCGTTTAAGAATTATCTTTACAAAGACCTTGGACTGCCGGTACTAAAGACCACGGTGAAGTACCAGGAGGCGGTGGATGACGAGGCCATGATTTTACTGGCGGACTGGTGCAGGGAGAACCGCCCGGAGCTGGTGCGGCTGTTCGAGCTGGTGCAGGAATACCGTCGGATCGGGAAGATACGCAGCACCTATCTGGACGGGTATCTGCGCCATGTGAACCATGCTACGGGGCGCATCCACCCGGATCTGATGCCGCTGGGGACGGAGACGGGGCGTTTCTCCGCCAGGAACCCAAACCTGCAGAACATGCCCCGGAAGGGAAGCGACCCGGTGGGCATCCGGCGGCTGTTCGTTGCACCCCCTGGGTGTGCAGTGATGGAGCTGGACTATTCCCAGGTGGAGCTTCGGGTCGGGGCATTCTACTGCCGGGATGGGAAGATGCTGGAAACTTACCGGGGCGGCGGGGACATACATGCGCAGACCACCTCGGTTATCTACCATATCCCGGTGGAGCAGGCGGCGGATAAGAACGGGGCGGATTATAAGGAGCGGAGAACCATTGCGAAGAACTGTAACTTCGGCGTGTTTTATGGGCTGTTCCCCCGTGGGCTGCAGAAGACGCTGAAATTCAAGGCGGGGCTGGATACGCCGCTGAGTGACTGTGAAAATATCATAGCGAACTTAAAGGCCGGGTATCCGCAGCTTTCCCGCTGGCAGGAGGCGACAAAGAGGCAGGCCGCCGCCCGCAGGTACAGCGAGACCTGGCTGGGGCGCAGGAGGTACTTGCCGGGCATTGTATCCGAGGACTGGGGCAAAAAGAGCTTTGCGGAGCGGTGCGCAATGAATACGCCGATCCAGGGGACGGCGGCGGATATCATCAAGCTGGCCATGGGGCGGATCGTGGCGGTGCTGCCGAAGTACCCGTGGATTCAGCCGGTGCTTACGGTGCATGACAGCCTGGTATTCTATGTGCCGGAGGAAAGAGTGGAGGAAGCCGGGCGGCTGATCAAGGGCTTGATGGAAAGACAGCCCTTTGCGGAGTTTGACGTGCCGCTGGTGGCCGAGGTGGCAGCAGGCGTGAATTATGGGGAGATGGACGAATGGTAGGAAGAAAAAAGGTGAAATACCGGGGAGCCGGGTATCGGGGTGTGATGCTGGCCAGGCGGCATGAGGGAGGAAAATGGATATGGCTATGAGACGGAATGCGGAGGGGTATCATGACCCCACCGCCTGCGATGCCCTCTCGAACGTGATCCGGGAGGAAAAGAGAAAGGCATACCGGGCGATGGTGTTCATCTGCTCGCCCTATGCCGGGGATATGGAGGGGAACGCGAGGCGGGCGCGGGAATACTGCCGGTTCGCGGTGGCGCAGAATTGTATCCCCCTTGCCCCGCATTTATATTTCCCGCAGTTCATGGAGGAATGCGACCCGGAGCAGAGGAGCCTTGGGATCGCCTTTGGGCTGGTACTGCAGGGCAGGTGCCGGGAGGTCTGGGTGTTCGGGCGGCGGATTTCCAAGGGTATGGCGATAGAGATTGAAAAGGCAAAGGAGCGGAACCTGCGGCTTCGGTACTTTACGGAGGAATGCGAGGAGGTGGGGACGGAATGAAAAAGGCGCTCAATGTCCCGCTGGAGGAGTTCCTGCGCCCGTTCTTCGGGCCGTCGGAGCGGATCTGCCTGCGGGTGTTTGACGATAAGAAGGCCGGTACGTTCAAGGGGGCGAAGCTGGAAACGACGCTTTCCGGTCTCCCCGGCCTGATGGATACCCTAAAGAAGCATAACGGGCAGAACCGGGGCATCTATTTTGTGGTGAATTACGGCGGCCATGAGGACGCGGAGATTAGCCGGATCAATGCCCAGTTTATGGAGTGTGACGAATTATCCCTGGACGAGCAGCTGGATCAGATTGAAGCGTTCCCGCTGGAGCCCTCGTTCATTGTAAAGACCCGGAAATCCCTGCATACCTACTGGCTCGTGCGGGACGCGAGGGTGGAGGATTTCCGGCGGGTGCAGAAGGGGCTGGCGGCGAAGTTCGGCGGGGACAAGACATGCGTGAATGAGAGCCGGGTGCTTCGTCTTCCGGGCTTCTATCACTGCAAGCAGGAGCCAGTGATGGTGGAGTGTATCCATTTCCGCCCGGAGCTCCGGTATACGCAGGGGGAATTGGAGCGGCATCTGCCGAGGGTGGAGGACGGGCCTGCTGCGACTGGCATAGTCCCGGCCAAAGGGACAAGGCAGGGGCTTTCGCTGGTGCTTGGGCGGTGCGCGTTCCTGCGGCACTGCAGGGAAGATGCGGCGACGCTCCCGGAGCATGACTGGTATGCCATGATCACGAACCTTGCGGTGTTCGAGGGCGGCGAGCGGGCGATCCATGAGCTGTCCGCCCCGTATCCGGGATATAAGGCGGCGGAGACCACGGAGAAGATACGGCATTTCTTAGGGAGCGGCACGAAGCCCATCACCTGCAGGAATATCGCGGAGAAGGGCTTTGCCTGCCCGCGCATGGCGGACGGCTCCTGCACCTGCAAGGCTCCGGCGGCCTTATGCTATCTGCCTATGGGGCTGGATGGGCTGCGGGAAATGCTTACCGCCGCAGAGGTACATAAGTCCCCGGTGGAGGACGTGCGGGCGGCGAAGCAGTTTGTGAAGGAGGCTCTGTACAATATCGAGCCGCTGGATGCGGGGACATTTATTGAGTATGAGTTAAAGGAGCATTTCCGGCTGAAAACCGGGGACGCAAGGGCGTTGTCGTCCTATCAGAAGGAATTATATAAGGCATATGCGGCCAATAAGGGGAACCGGCAGGCGGCGGAGGATAACGGTCTGCCGGAATGGTACGAGATGACGGAGCGGGGCGGCCTGCGGTTTTTATCCGGGATTCTGGCGGACTACCTGGCGGGGAACGTGAAGGCATTCTACACGGCCAGCAGCTATTTCTTCTATGAGGACGGCGTGTACCGGGAGAGCGAGGACATGATAGCGGCGGCGAAGGTGCGGGAGCGCATGGTTCCCCGGACGGTGACGATGCAGGCCATCAATGATACGGTGGGACAGTGGAAAATGCTGGTGCGCAAGCCCGTGTCCGAGATCAACAGCAACCCGTTTATCTTAAACCTCCGGAATGGGTTATATCATGTGCTGGACGATACGTTCCGGGCACATACCCCGGACTATTTCTCTACGGTGCAGTTAAAGGTCTCCTATGCGCCGGACGCAAAATGCCCGCAGTTTCTGAAATATCTGGAAAGTATGCTGGGCATGGAGGAGATTTCATTGGTGCAGGAGATTTTCGGGTATCTGTTGATCCCGGTGAACAAGGCGCAGAAGTCCTTTGTGTTCGTGGGCGCACCCAATGCGGGGAAGTCCACCCTGCTTAATACGGTGCAGGAGATACTCCTGGGGAGCGAGAACGTGTCGAACATCCCCTGGCAGAACCTGGGTGACCGGTTCAACAAGGCAGAGCTGTTCGGGAAGCTGGCGAATATCTTTGCCGACCTGCCCTCAAAAAGCATTGACGATAACGGGATGTTCAAGGCGCTGACCGGCGAGGATTTTATCACGGCGGAGCGGAAGAACAAAGACCCTTTCTCGTTCCGGCCTTACGCTCGGTTCCTGTTTTCCTGCAATGAGATTCCCCGCAACTATGGCGACCGGTCGGAGGGCTTTTACCGGAGGCTTATCATTATCCGGTTTGAGAAGTCGGTTCCGAAATCCCGGCGCGACCCGAACCTTTCGGAGAAGCTGGCGGCGGAGCGGGACGGGATACTGATGTGGGCGCTCTCCGGCCTGAAACGCCTGATCGCGGCGGACTATGATTTCAGCGAGACGGAGCGGACGCGGGCGGAGCTGGAAAGATACCGGATTGAATCGAATAGCGTTTTGTCATTCGCTAAAATGTACTGCGAGCGGCGGGAGGACGGCTGTGTGGTGCGGGACGATCTGTTCCTGCGGTACAAGGAATACTGCGGCAATGCGGGCATGAAGCCGGTGTCGCAGACGAATTTCAACAAGGAGCTGGAAGCCGGGTATCCGGAGATCGTGCGGGGGCGGGACAAGCTCTCCAAACGCCGGGTATGGAAAGGCATGGCCTATGTGGAGGGAGGTGTGGAGGCGGATTGACCGCTGCCGTGGCCGGAATGACCGGGAAAACCGGGGTTCCCTTATTCCTTGCGCATAAGAACCAAGGGGAGGGAAGGGATAAAAAATAAAAGAAAATATATATAGTGTGTAAATTTCCCGGTATATCCGGTTTTTACGGCATGGGGCATCCGCCCTTTGTATGCTGGAACGAGAGATTGTGGCCGCTATCATGCGGCATTTGAAAGACCTGCCGGGGTGCTTCGCCTGGAAGACCCACGGCGGGATGTATGGGACGGCGGGGATACCGGATATTATCGCCTGTATCCATGGACGGTTCTGTGCCTTTGAGGTGAAGCAGCCCTCGGGGAAGCTGACCCGGCTGCAGGAGGTTGCATTGAAAAAGATTGAGGACGCGGGCGGGGTTGCTGGGAAGGTGACTTCGGTGGAGGACGTGAAAAGGCTGCTGGCGGATTTGGAACCGACCAGCGCAGGGTAGGAAAGGAGAGACATATGATTGCCTGGAAATATTTGAACAAGCCGTCCGCTACGGTGGCGGCCATGCAGGACTATTCTACCATGCGGGAGATCATCAATATCACGCCGCAGGAGACGAAGGAGCTTTATGACCGTATGGTGTCTGTGGGCAGCAGGCGGGTCACGGGAGTACCGGCGGGGTGGAACCCGCAGGCTGGGGAGGAGCGGCTGGTGAAGTCGCTGGATACGCTGGATGTGATCCAGGAGCGGTATCGGCAGGCGGTGGAGTACATGGGCTGGTTTGAACCGGCATGGGCGACTCTGACAGATACGGAGCAGATGGTGCTGCGGGAGTTCTACATGAACGGGAGCCGGAAATCCGGCGCGACTGCCCGCCTGCAGGAAGAACTGAATTTCAGCGAGCGGCAGGTGGAGCGGATCAGGAGCCGCGCATTGTCCCGGCTGACCCATCTGCTGTTCGGGAAATGAAGATGGCGGAATTGTGGCAGTTTATTTGCATCCGGGTATGGTATACTGGCAGTATGAAAAAGTGTACCGGAAGGGATGCGGCACCGCCCGGAGGAAAGATGGCGGAATTGTGGCGGTTTATTTGCATCCGGATGTGCTATACTGGTATCATGAAAATATTGGATCAGGAGGAAGCCTCTGCAGGGATTGCTTTGCGGGGGCTTTCTTTCTGCCCGGAAGGAGGCTGTTTGTTATGCCATATAAACCAAAGCGTCCCTGCTCTTATCCCGGCTGTCCGAAGCTGACGGATGGGCGGTACTGCGAGGAGCATCAGAAAATTGTTACGGCGCATTACAATAAGCATGAGCGAGACCCAGCCAGTAAGAAGCGGTACGGGCGGGCATGGAAGCGGATTCGTGACCGCTACATAGCAGCCCACCCTTTGTGCGAGGAATGCCGGAAGGCGGGGAAGATGACACCCGCCGAGGAAGTACACCATATCCGGCCATTATCCCGTGGCGGCACCCATGCCGAGGGGAACCTGATGGCGCTCTGCAAGCCGTGCCATTCCGAGATCACGGCGCGGGAGGGCGGCAGGTGGGAACGCCGCCAGTGAGGGGCAGGGGGGAGGAAAATCTCACTGTCCCGCCCCACGGGTAGCGGGCGGGGGGTATCGCGTAAAAAATCGCGCTTTCAAGTGGGGTATATAGCCCCGGAGCTTTCAAGGGAGGAGGTGGGAGCCCATGGCGAACGGCCACGGCGGCGCACGGATCGGCGCGGGGCAGAAGAAAAAGGCATTGTCGGATAAGCTGGCGGAGGGCAATCCGGGGAAGCGTAAGCTGACGGTCATGGAGTTTTCCGACACCGCCGACCTGGAAGGGGAGCAGATGCCGCCGCCCCGCGAGTACCTGGCGGCGCAGCAGAAAAGCGGCAGGGAGCTGCTGGCGGTGGAGATTTACGAGCGTACCTGGGAATGGCTCCATGAGCGGGGCTGCTCCCAGCTGATACCGGCGCAGATCATCGAGCAGTACGCCATGGCAATCTCCCGGTGGATTCAGTGCGAGGAGGCCATTTCCGAGTATGGCTTCCTGGCGAAGCACCCGACCACGGGGAACGCAATCCCTTCGCCCTATGTCTCCATGAGCCAGAGCTTTTCCAAGCAGGCGAACAACTTATGGTTCCAGATCTATCAGGTGGTGCGGGAGAACTGCACCGGGGAGTACAAGGGGGCAACGCCCCATGACGATATGATGGAGCGGCTGCTCAATGCCCGGAGAGGCGGTTAAAATTATGTTTTAATCCCATGCTGCGGGAGCGGCGGGGAAATGAGGTAAAAGAACGGAGCGAGCGGATCAAAAGCATCCGCCCGTTTTTTAGTCGGGAGGCGGTTATGAACATTTTACAGTTGCCCATGGATGAGGTGCATCCATACGGGAATAACCCAAGGAAGAATGACAATGCGGTGGAGGCGGTGGCGGCCAGCATTAAGCAGTACGGATTCCTCGTGCCGCTGGTGATCTCGAAGGAGCATGAGATCATTGCCGGGCATACCCGGTACAAGGCGGCGGGGAGGCTGGGATTGAAGACGGTTCCCTGCGTGATCGCGGACGAATTGACGGAGGAGCAGGTGAAGGCATTCCGGCTGGCGGACAACAAGGTGGGGGAACTGGCGGAATGGGACGTTGACCTGTTGCCCTTGGAGCTGGCGGACATTGCCCAGGACATGACGGTGTTCGGGTTCGAGAGCATTTCCGAGGACGAGTTCGGGGAGGAGTTCACGCTGGATTCCGGGGAGAAGAAGCCCTACCAGCAGATCAGCCTTACTTTGCACGACAAGCAGGCGGAGCTTATCATGGCGTGTATCGAGTATGTGCATGAGCATGAGGAAGTGGGGGAGACCTTCGGCAATGAGAACCGGAAAGGGAACGGTGTATATGAGGTGGTGAGGCAGTGGGCAGAGCAAAGGAAATTAGTCTGAAAGTGATTCCGGGGAAGGTGGCGAACCCGTTCATGCGGCGGCACCATTACAGCGGGACGGTGGTAAATAACAGCTGCCTGCATTTTGGTGTGTTCCTGGACGGGCGGCTCCATGGGGTGATGAGCTACGGGCCGAGCCTGAACAAGTCCAAGATACTGCCGTTAGTGGCGGGGACGGGCTGGAATGAGTACCTGGAGCTGAACCGGATGGCCTTTGACAGCGTATTACCGCGCAATTCGGAGAGCCGGGCGATCTCCATGAGCATCAAGCTGCTAAAGAAGTATGCGCCCCATGTAAAGTGGATCATCAGCTTTGCGGATGCCTGTTCCTGCGGGGACGGCACCATTTACCGGGCGAGCAATTTTGTCCTCACCGGGATTAAGGAGAACGAGGCGTTGTGCTTGCTGCCGGACGGTTCCAAAATCCATAAGCTGACACTGGAAGCGAACCCGCTGGCACCGAGGAAGGAGCTTGGGGGACGCTCCTTTTTTGATGTGACGGACGGGAATTTCAGCTGGGGGAGGTACATGGAGGCAGCAGGCGGTACATTGCTTTCCGGGTATCAGCTCCGTTATATCTATTTCATTGACAAGGCGAAACGCAAAGATCTGACCGTGCCGGAGATCCCTTTTTCCCGGATTGATGAAATAGGGGCGGGGATGTATAAGGGCGAAAAAATGTCGCTGGCTTTGCGCCATGCGGGGAAGGAGGCTGCCTATGGGGAGGGCGAAAGAGATTGTGATGAAGGTGATCCCGGCGAAGGTGGCAACGCCGTTCATGAAGGCGCACCATTATAGCGGGAAGGTGGTAAACAATAGTACGCTGCACTTTGGGGTATTCCTGGACGGGCAGCTCCATGGAGTGATGAGCTACGGGCCGAGCCTGGATAAGTCAAAGATTATCGGGCTGGTGAAGGATACCGGGTGGAATGAGTTTCTGGAACTGAACCGGATGGCCTTTGATAGCTATCTTCCCCGCAATTCGGAAAGCCGGGCGATTTCTATGAGTATCAGGCTGTTGAAGAAATATGCGCCTCAAATTAAGTGGGTCATCAGCTTTGCGGATGCCTGCTCCTGCGGGGACGGTACTATTTACCGGGCGAGCAATTTTGTGCTTACGGGGATCAAGGAAAATCTGAACCTTGCGGAGCTGCCGGACGGGAGCCGGGTGCATAAGATGACGCTGGCCAGCAATCCTACTTCCCCACGGAAGGAGCTGGGCGGGCTTACGTTTTTTGACGTGACGGGCGGCACTTATAATTTCAAAAAATACCTGGACTATGTGGGGGCAACGCCAATCCCCGGCTTCCAGCTCCGTTATATCTATTTCATTGATAAAACGAAGCGGAAGGATCTGACGGTGCCGGAGATACCGTTCTCGAAGATTGATGAGATGGGGGCGGGGATGTATAAGGGCGAGAAGGTGTCGCAGGCTTCCCGCCATGTGGATGCGCCGGGGTGATGCTCCGGCTTTTTTGCGCAGATAGGTTAATGGGAGGCCGCCCGCTAGCCGATGGGAGGCGGCGGTTCGATTCCGCCTCTGCGCTTGGATGGGATGAGGATTTGTAGGAATGGTTTGCGCGGGTAGGCTAATGCAGGCCGCCCACCGACCAGTGGGAGATGGCGGTTCGATTCCGTCTCCGCGCTTATATGATAGTTGTTTGTTGTTCCTGGGCTTGCCATGCCACCGGGTGTGGGGCTTTGGGGAAGGGTTGGTGCGTATGGAGCGGTGGCAGCTGACGCAGTTCCAGAACCTGCCGCTGGATGTGAAGATCGCAAAGAGCAGGCTGCGGATTCGGGAATGGTATGAGCATTATGGTGGGCAGGTGAACGTGAGTTTTTCCGGGGGAAAGGATTCCTCGGTGCTCCTGCATCTGGTGCGTTCGCTGTACCCGGAGGTGCCTGCGGTGTTCTCGGATACGGGGCTGGAATTTCCCGAGATACGGGCGTTCGTGAAGACCATACCGAACGTGGTGTGGCTGCGCCCGGAGCTTACGTTCCGGCAGGTGGTGGAGAAGCACGGGTATCCGGTGATCAGCAAAGAGCAGAGCGAGTGGATTCATAGGATTCGGTGCGGGGACAGAAATGTGTTCCGGGAGAAGTTCTATGGGATCAGGCCGGACGGGCGGGAGACGCGGTTCAAGCTGGCGGAGCAGTGGCGGTATCTGGTGGACGCGCCCTTTAAGATTGGGGCAGGGTGCTGCAATGAGATGAAGAAGAAGCCGCTGAAAAAGTACGCGAAGGAGACGGGGAATTTCCCGTTTATCGGGACGATGGCCTGCGAGAGCCACCTGCGGGCGCAGCAGTGGCTCAAGACTGGGTGCAATGCGTTTGAGGCGAAGCGTCCCATTTCCACGCCGCTCTCGTTCTGGCTGGAGGAGGATATCTGGGCGTATATCCGGCGGTTCGGGGTTCCCTACAGCCCGATATACGACCTGGGGTATGAGCGCACGGGCTGTATCTTCTGTATGTTTGGGGCGCATCTGGACGGAAGCCCCAACCGGTTCCAGCGGCTGCAGCAGACCCACCCGAAGCTGTGGCGGTACTGTATGCGGGATTGGGACGCGGGCGGCCTGGGGCTGCGCTCCGTGCTGGAATATATCGGGATTCCCTATGAATGCTGCCATATGTGATTTCCCATGGTTCCCCTTGCTTTTGGGCGGTTTTTGGGGTAATCTGCTGTCACATTTTTGCGGAAAGCGAGGGAAATTCATGGATAGAAAATATTTGAAGGTGGGTACATATGTGCCGGAAACAGAAGAAAACGAGGCGGTGATCCAGAGGGAATATTACCGGCAGGGGTGGATATTCAAGGACGAGGTGGCGTTCCTTTTCCATGCGGATCAGGTCTGCTATGTGCCGGAGCTTTCGGACGGGGGATATACCCGACAGGATTTCATGGCTCTGTGCAATGGGCAGGAGGATTTTGCTGCGGAATGCTTCCGGGCGGTGGACTGGCAGTGCCCGGAGACGTGGGTGGATGAGCAGTACCGGGAGGACGAATGGGGGTACTGCCCGGTATGCGAAAAGATATATGATATGGCCGGGGAGGTATGCGCCTGCCCGGTATGCGGGTGGAACCCGGAGGAGGCAGGAGAGAATGGAGATTCGGAAGGTGGATGCCGGGCGGCTGAACCCGGCGGCGTACAACCCGAGGCGGGACTTGAAGCCGGGGGATAAGGATTATGAGAAACTGAAACGCTCCATTGCGGAGTTTGGTTTCGTGGAGCCAGTGGTCTGGAATGAGCGCACCGGCTTTGTTGTGGGCGGGCACCAGCGGCTGAAGGTGCTGCTGGATATGGGCGTCACGGAGATCGACTGCGTGGTGGTGGATCTGGAGCCGGAGCGGGAGAAGGCGCTGAATGTGGCGTTGAACCGTATCCAGGGCGACTGGGATGAGGGGAAGCTGGCGGAGGTGCTGGCGGATATCGATGCCTCCGCCTTTGACGTTTCCTTTACCGGGTTTGACGCGGAGGAGATGGACGCGCTGATGAACAAGTTCTACTCTGCGGATGCCGAGGAGGACGGTTTTGACCGGGAGGCGGCTGCGGAGAAGGTGGAGGCTTCCGGCGGGGCGGTTACCATGCCGGGGGACATCTGGCAGTTGGGAGGCCATAGACTTCTGTGTGGGAATGGGGCGGATGCCGGGGCAATGGGGCTCCTGATGGGGAAGGAGCGGGCGGCCTGCGCGGTCTGCGCCCCTCCGGCGGTATCCTTGGAGGAATATAAGAAGAACGGTATGGAGCTCTGGATTTCCCGTATGGGGGAGGCGGTGGCATTGCTCTGCCGGTATGCGGATATCGTGTGCTGGAATGTGGACGATCTGTTCTCTACCGGCTCCCAATATATGGAGCCGGTGGCGTTTGAGAGCATGAAACTGTTTGCGGACTGCAATTTCCGTCCGCTGTGGATTCGGGTATGGAAGAAGCAGGGGATCATGGCCCGCGCTGGCTCGGCGCACCTTAGCAGCGCGAAGCCCCAGAGGCAGTTTGAGTATGTGGCGGCTTTCGGGGGCGGCGCGGATGAGGAAATTAACGAGCAGGAGTACGGCTGGGTGTCGGCCTTTGCCGCCCACAGCTACCGGTTCGTGAAAAGGCTTACGAAGGAGGAGCGGCGGAAATGGGGGTATGCGGGCGTATGGGAGATCGCGTCCATGCCTGCGGGGGCGGACGGCGTGCCCATGGTTCCGGTGGAACTGCCGTGGCGTTGCATGAAGATGCACTCCGATCCGGGCGGGCTGGTGCTTGACCCTTTTGCCGGGGGCGGCACGGTGCTGATCGCCGCCGAGCAGAGCGGGCGGCGGTGCTTCGCCATGGAGGGCGACCCGCTGAAATGCGATTTGATTGTGATGCGCTGGGAGCAGTTTACCGGGGAGAAGGCGGTGCGGCTCGGGGCGGCGGATGCCAGGCCGGAGAATGAGGGGGAATAGGCTTTCCAAAGGCTCCCCTTTTGGAGCCGTGCGGGGTTCGGTTTTGTGAAGCGGTATTTGGGGGCGGTATCGGGAAATGACGGCGTGTATCTGCTGCGCAGGGCGGCTGGATGTTGCGGCTGGCGCATGGAAAAATAAGGCATATTTTTTGAAAGTTGAGCTTGTCTTTTGGGGTGTTCCAGGGTAATCTCTGGTCACATCAAAAAAGGAGGTCAATTTCATGACAATGTTGAAAAGGGTAGGCAGCTTCAATAACGAGTATTTCAATTCCCTGATCCGGGAGTACACGGACAAGGGGCGGAGGCCGGAGAGCTTCGGCATGAGCCGCGCCATCATGGCGTACCTGGATACTAACGACAGCGGGGTTGCGGAGTTCATGGTAGGGGATATGCCTTTCCTGCAGGATATGGACGGCTTCATGGAGGCGGTGGAGGCGGCGGGCATTACGGAATTTCTCCTCTGCGACAATTCCACCGGCCTTATGGAGAGCCTGCATTACCTGCTGGGGCATGGCTGGGCGGTAGGCGGAACCTGTGAGCTGGAGGCCAGCTATCATACTACCCTGCGGGGGCTGCGCATGAAAAAGGCGTAAGGCAGCAGGCAATGGGCGGGAAAGGTTCGGGGACGGGCTTTTTCCACCTTTGGGGCTTGCAGCCATGGCATTTTCAGGGTAATCTGTCCTGACACCAAATAGGAAAGGGGGTTTTTGCTATGGCAATGGCTACGAATCGGGAGTATGCCGACATGGTGGCGGGGCTTGCCTACATCCGCCGGACGGGGCGCTGCCTTGCGCGTCTGCCGGATCGGAGGCTTGCGGTCTCGGATGAGGATGCCGGGGGCATGGAATATGTGAATGAGTGCCTGGGGATCGTGCTGCGGGGGCTGGGCGTGGAAATGGAGGGTTCCATACCGCCCGGCTGGGAGGAATTTAGCGCGGCGGGACGTTACCGCTGGTGCGCGGGGCTGGCATCCCGGCAGGCCGGGCGGCTCCTCTGGGGGCTGCGGCTTGGGCGGATCAGGAGGCGTATGGTATCGCACAATGACTGGTGCAATGTGGACTGTGCGGAGACGCACCTGCGGGATCTGGCTTCCTGCGGGGCGAAAAGAAAGGGGCGGTTTGGATGGCATTTCCGAGGAAAGAGGTAGTCAAGGCGGTTCGCGCCCGGTATCCGGTGGGTACGAGGGTGGAGCTGGTCTCCATGGATGACCCGTATAGTAAATTGAAGCCGGGTGACCGGGGAACCGTGAAGTCCGTGGATGATACGGGGACGGTTTTTGTGAGCTGGGACTGCGGTTCGGGGCTTGGCGTGGTATACGGGGTGGACAAGATCCGTATTTTAGAGGGCGGTGATTTTGAATGAGGGGGTTCTTCCATGAGGGACGCTGGTATGAAGATACGGGCATGGTCTGCCACCGCTGCGGGCATCCGGTCTATCGGTCGGATCTGGCGGAGTATGCCTACCAGTGCTTCCATTGTGACGAGGATCTGTATTCCTTTGAGGCAATGGAGCCGGACGGGGCGTATGTGCCGCCGGTGATGGTAGTGCGTCCGGTGGGCGGCATTGCGCTGAATGAGGGGCTGGAATACCTGCTGGATGATGCGGGGAAGCCCCGGATATTTGCCGGATGGCGGGAGGCGGAGGCTTACCTGCTGGGGCATGGTGTGGCGGGGGCTGATCTGGAAACGGTTTATTTTGTAGAGATAGACGAGGAGGATTGCGATGAAGGATAGCGGGTGTGCGTTCAAGGTTGTGGATGCGGACGGGGTTCGGTATTATACCAGCCCGGAGGTTCTGGGGCTTGCGGATTTTGCATGGTCTCTGCATGAAAATGAAAGGGATGGGGGCGGGAGCCCCCTGCCGCTGGCCGGGCGGATCGCCGGGGCGGTGGAATGCCCGGAGGCGGCGTGGATGGCCATGGCGGACGATATGGAGGCGGAGAAGAAGTTCTCCTGCTTCCTGATTGTGGATATCATGGGGAACGTGCTGTGGGTGAATGAAGACCATGGGGACGGGCTGGCGCATTATGTGTTCCCGCTGAGCGCGGTGCTGGAAGCGGCGGCCATGGAGGGGGATGTCTGGGCTCTACTTTTGGCCCGGTTCCCGAATGCCAGGGTAGACCGGTGATGGGGGCGGCTGGGTTCCCGTTGGGCAGGGTCTGCGCTACCAGGGGCGTGGCGCATGATATGGAGCGGGATGCGGCGTTTGCCCAGTTTGTGGCGGATTCCCTTGCCCGGTATCGGTGCTGCGATTGGGGCGATGTGTCGGCGGCGGATGGGAAGGCCAATAGCCGGGCGGTGGAATGTGGCGGGGAGCGTATCCTTGCCGCTTACCGGTATCCGGGGCGTGAGGGCTGGAAGATATGGATTCTTACGGAGGCAGACCGGAGCGTTACCACGGTTCTGTACCCGGAGGAATATTAGAGGTTGAAATTATGTTTTAATTTTGAGGGACTTTGGAAGGGGCTTCTCCTTATGGGGGAGGTTCCTTTTTTGATGGGATTTTTCTGCAGGAAGGGGGCTGGTGCTGTTGCGGAAATTAAAGGAATATGTGCCGTCCCGGTTCATGGGGGAGGGGTCTTCCTATCGTGGGGAGCTGGCCGATCTGGCGGTGGCGTTTATCGGATGTTTGAAGCATACCAAGGGGGAATGGTACGGGAAGAATTTTGACCTGATCGACTGGCAGGAGCAGATCATACGGGATCTGTTCGGGATCGTGAAGCCCAATGGATACCGGCAGTTCAATACGGCCTATGTGGAGATCGCCAAGAAGCAGGGGAAGTCGGAACTGGCGGCTGCGGTGGCTCTATTGCTTACCTGCGGGGACATGGAATACGGCGGGGAGGTGTACGGGTGCGCTTCCGACAGGCAGCAGGCTTCCATTGTGTTTGACGTGGCCTGCGGCATGGTGGAGCAGTGCCCGGCATTGAAGTCCCGGATCAAGCCGGTGCTTTCCCAGAAGCGTCTGATTTACAAGCCGCTGAACAGCTTCTATCAGGTATTGTCGGCGGAGGCGTATACGAAGCATGGTCTGAATGTCCATGCGGTGGTGTTTGACGAGCTCCATGCCCAGCCGAACCGGCAGCTGTATGACGTGATGACCCATGGCTCCGGGGATGCCAGGAAACAGCCTTTGTATTTCCTGATCACTACGGCGGGGAATGATACCAACTCGATCTGCTATGAGGTACATCAGAAGGCGCGGGATATCCTGGACGGGCGGAAGGTTGACCCTACGTTCTACCCGGTGATCTACGGGGCGGATGAGGGGGACGACTGGACTTCCCATGCGGTGTGGGAGAAGGCGAACCCGTCCCTTGGAATCACGGTGGATGTGGAGAAATTGGAGGCGGCCTGCGAGAGCGCGAGGCAGAACCCGGCGGAGGAGAATTTATTCCGGCAGCTTAGGCTGTGCCAGTGGGTGAAGCAGGCGGTGCGGTGGATGCCCATGGAGGCGTGGGACAAATGCGCCTTTGCGGTGAATGCCGAGGTATTGGAGGGGCGGGCCTGCTACGGCGGGCTGGACTTGTCCTCCACTACGGATATCACGGCCTTCGTGCTGGTCTTTCCGCCGGAATATGAGGAGGACAAATATGTCATCCTGCCTTTCTTCTGGATACCGGAGGACAACATGGAGATCCGGGTGCGGCGGGATCATGTGCCCTATGACGTGTGGGAGAAGCAGGGCTTCCTAAAGACCACCGAGGGCAATGTCGTCCATTATGGCTTTATCGAGGCGTTCATTGAGGAGCTGGGGACGCACTATCATATCCGGGAGATCGCTTTTGACCGGTGGGGAGCGACCCAGATGGTGCAGAACCTGGAGGGGCTGGGCTTTACGGTGGTTCCCTTCGGGCAGGGGTTCAAGGACATGTCGCCGCCTACGAAGGAGCTGATGCGGCTTACCTTAGACCAGAAGATTGCCCACGGCGGGAACCCGGTGCTGCGGTGGATGATGGACAATATCCATGTGCGGACTGACCCGGCGGGGAACGTGAAGCCGGATAAGGAGAAGTCTACGGAGAAGATCGACGGCGCGGTGGCGGCGGTGATGGCGTTAGACCGGGCGATCCGCGGCGGCGGGGAGCTGGGGGCTTCAATCTATGATGAAAGGGGGCTTTTGCTGTTATGAGTGTTCTGGGGCGGCTGTTCCGGGTGAGGGATAAGCCGGAAAGTCCGGGGGATATGCGCCGGGCGTATGACATGATGGGCGGGAGCCGGTTCGGGTTCTTCTTCGGCGGCTCTACCAGCGGCAAGGCGGTGAACGAGCGGACGGCCATGCAGATGACGGCGGTGTATGCCTGCGTCCGGGTGCTGTCGGAGGCGGTGGCGGGGCTGCCGCTCCATGTGTACCGGTATCGGGAGGACGGGAGCAGGGAGAAGGCTTTGAAGCATCCGCTGTACCGGCTATTGCATGATGAACCGAACCCGGAGATGTCTTCCTTTAATTTCCGGGAGACGCTGATGGGGCACCTGCTCTTATATGGGAATGCCTATGCGCAGATCATACGGAATGGGCGGGGCGAGGTGGTAGGGCTTTATCCTCTGATGCCCTCCAAGATGACGGTTGACCGGGACAGCGGGGGGAACCTTTACTATCTCTATTCCCGTGGCTCGGACGATGCGCCGGAGGCGGGGGAGAACGGGCAGGTGTACCTGCCGCCGGATCAGGTGCTGCATATCCCCGGCCTTGGGTATGACGGGATCGTGGGGTACTCGCCTATCGCCATGGCGAAGAACGCGGTGGGGCTGGGGATCGCTACGGAGGAATACGGGGCAAAGTTCTTTGCCAATGATGCCTCGCCCAGCGGGATATTGGAGCATCCGGGGGTATTGAAGAATCCCGATAAAGTGCGGGAGAGCTGGAACAAACTGTTCCGGGGGAGCGTCAATTCCCACCAGATCGCGGTGCTGGAGGAGGGGCTCAAATACCAGCCTATCGGGATATCGCCGGATCAGGCGCAGTTTCTGGAGACGAGGAAGTTCCAGCTGAACGAGATCGCCCGGATCTTCCGGGTGCCGCCCCATATGGTGGGGGATCTGGAAAAGTCGTCCTTTTCCAATATCGAGCAGCAGTCGCTGGAATTTGTGAAATATACCCTGGAGCCCTGGCTGATGCGCTGGGAGCAGGCCATGGGGCGGCGGCTGTTTACGGAAAGCGAGAAGGAGTCCTATTTTATCCGCTTCAATGTGGAGGGGCTTTTGCGGGGCGATTATGAGAGCCGCATGAACGGGTATGCGGTGGCAAGGCAGAATGGCTGGATGAGCGCGAATGATATCCGGGAGCTGGAAAACCTTGACCGTATCCCGGTGGAGCTTGGGGGCGATCTGTATCTGGTGAACGGCTCCATGACGAAGCTGGCGGATGCCGGGGCTTTTGCGGGAAATACCGGCGGGGATGCCGGGGCGGCGGACAGCACGGCGGGGAATGCCAGGGCGAATACCGGGGCGGCAACTGCAGGAAACCGGGGAAATGGAGGAAACGGGAAATGAATAGATTTTGGAACTGGGTGCGGAATGAGGATGGCCGTACCCTTTATCTGAATGGGACGATTGCGGAGGAGAGCTGGTTCGAGGATGAGATTACCCCTGCGGCCTTTAAGGCGGAGCTGATGGCCGGGGAGGGGGATATCACAGTATGGATCAATTCTCCGGGCGGGGACTGCATTGCGGCCTCGCAGATTTATTGTATGCTGATGGACTACCGGGGAGCGGTGACGGTGAAGGTAGACGGGATCGCCGCCAGTGCGGCCAGCGTGGTTGCCATGGCCGGTACTACGGTGCTGATGGCTCCTACGGCTTTAATGATGGTGCATAACCCGCTTACGGTGGCTATCGGGGATTCGGAGGAGATGAGGAAGGCGGTGGCTCTTTTGGATGAGGTGAAGGAGTCCATTATCAACGCCTATGAAATCAAGACGGGGCTTTCGCGGGCGCGGCTGTCCCATCTGATGGACGCGGAGACCTGGCTGTCCGCCCATAAGGCGGTGGAGCTGGGGTTCGCGGACGGCCTGCTGTTCGGGGAGCGGGCGGAGGTGCCGGAAGGGGCAGCGGATTTTGTGTTCTCCCGGAGGGCGGTCACGAACAGCCTTTTGGAGAAGCTGCCCCGGAGGGCGGAGAAACGGATACCGGCGGGGCCGCTGTATGGGCGGCTGGATTTACTGAAAATGTGAGATAGGAGGGTTTTTGAGATGGATAAGATTTTAGAGCTGCGGGAGAAAAGGGCGAAGGCGTGGGAGGCGGCCAAGGCGTTCCTGGATGCGAAGCGCGGGGCGGACGGGCTGTTGGCTGCGGAGGACGTGGCGGCCTATGAGAAGATGGAGGCGGACGTGGTGAATCTGGGAAAGGAGATCGACCGGCTGGAACGGCAGGCGGCTTTGGATGCGGAAATGAATAAGCCTCTGAACAAGCCGCTTTCGGGGAAGCCGGGTGCTGGTTCCGGCGAGGAGAAAACGGGGCGGGCTTCGGCGGAGTATCGGAGGTCTTTCTGGAATGCCATGCGCAGCAAACTGCCGTCCCATGGGGTGATGGATGCCCTGCAGGTGGGGACGGATTCCGAGGGCGGGTATCTGGTGCCGGATGAATTTGAGCGGACGCTGGTGGAGGCGTTGGAGGAGCAGAATATCTTCCGGGTGCTCGCCCATGTGATCCAGACCAGCTCCGGGGATAGGAAGATCCCGGTGGTGGCTTCCAAGGGGACGGCCTCCTGGGTGGATGAGGAGGGCGCAATCCCGGAGAGCGATGACAGCTTCGGGCAGGTCTCCATCGGGGCGTATAAGCTGGGGACGATGATCAAGGTGTCGGAGGAATTGCTGAACGACAGCGTGTTCGATTTGGAGTCCTATATTTCCCGTGAGTTTGCCAGGCGGATCGGGAATAAGGAGGAGGAAGCGTTCTTTACCGGGGACGGGAAAGGGAAGCCCCTGGGGGTGCTGGCGGCTACGGGCGGCGCGGAGGTCGGCGTTACGGCAGCGGCGACTACGGCGTTTACGGCGGATGAGGTGTTTGACCTGTTCTATTCGCTGAAAGCCCCTTACCGGAAAAGCGCGGTGTTTTTGATGAATGATGCCTCGGTGAAGGCGCTGCGGAAGTTAAAGGACAGCAACGGGCAGTATTTATGGCAGCCTTCCCTTACGGCGGCCACGCCGGATACGCTGATGGGGAGGCCGGTGTATACTTCGGCTTTCATGCCTGCTGTGGCGGCTGGGGCGAAGTCGATTCTGTTTGGCGACCTTTCCTATTATTGGGTGGCCGACCGGCAGGGGCGTTCGTTCCGGAGGCTGGGGGAATTGTATGCGCCTACGGGGCAGGTGGGGTTCCTCGCTACCCAGAGGGTGGACGGGAAACTGGTGCTGGCGGAGGCGGTGAAAGTGCTGCAGCAGAAGGCGGCTTCGGGTTCCTGATCGGCTGAATGGATATATGGCGTATGTGGGTGCTGCTCTTGTGGGCAGTATTTTTTATTGGTTTTTTGGCGGAGGGTTGTGTGGTGGATGTTGCTGCGGGCGGCCTTTCCGCTGTATATGGGCGGTCTGTTTTTTGCGGGCCGCCCTTTGGAAATGGGGTGGTGGGATGCTGGTTACATTGTCGGAAGCGAAGGAATACCTGCGGGTGGATGCGGAGGACGAGGACGCATTGATCCTGGGCTTTATTGGCGCGGCTCAGGAGATCTGCATGGATGTGGCGCGGGTATCGGAGGAATCCGACCTTGCGGATGATCTGGAAAATGCCAAGGCGGCGGTTCTGTATACGGTGGCCTATCTGTATGAGCATAGGGAGGAGGCTGACCATAGGGGGCTTTTGCTTACGCTGCGGGCTCTGCTCTTTGGTGTGCGGAGGGAGGGGTTCTGATGGAGATAGCGGCTATGCGGGTTAAAATTATGTTTCAACGGCAGGAGGCCGTGGCGGATGGGATCGGGAACCATACGAACCGCTGGGAGGATTATTTTGCCTGCCGCGCTACGGTGGGCGGCGAGGGCGGGACGGAAAAGGCTGTGGCGGGGACTACGGTGGAGGATGCGGATATTTCTTTTACGGTGCGTTTCTGCAGGGCGGCGGAGGCGGTATCCAGCAGCGGGTTCCGCATTGTGTTCCGGGAGGAATTGTATGATATCCTGGCGGTTGACCATCTGAATTATAAGAAAAAGGCATTGAAATTCCGGTGCCGGAAAGTGAGGCGGTAGGCATGGCGGAGCGGGTGTCCGTGGGGGAGATGGCTTCGGCTATCATGGAGTCGTTGGAGGAATACGCCGACCTTGCCACGGAGGATTTGAAGAAGGCGGTGAGAAGCGCCGGGAATACGGTGAAAAAGGAGATTCGGGAGAATGCGCCGAAACGGACAGGGGCTTATGGGAAAAGCTGGGCGGTGAAGGTTTCTAAGGAGACTTCCAATTCGTTGGAGGTCACGGTGTATTCCCGAAACCGGTACTGGCTGGCGCACCTGCTGGAATTTGGCCACGCAAAAAGGGGCGGCGGCAGGGTGGCCGGGAGGGCGCATATCGCCCCGGCGGAGGATGTGGGCATTAAGAAGCTGGAAACGGAGATAGAAAGGAGCCTGGGGGATGGATAGTCTGATCAGGATGATAGGGGAATTGGGGCTGCCCTTTGCGTATGACCACTTCGCGGAGGGGGAGTCGCCGGAGCCGCCCTTTGTGTGCTACCTGCTGCCGGGGAGCCGCAATTTTGCCGCCGATGGGCGGGTGTATTATAAGGGCAGCGAGGTACGGCTGGAAGTCTATACCGATAGAAAGGATCTGGGCTTGGAGGCGCGGGTGGAGACCGTGCTGGACGGGCATGGGGTTTTCTATAATAAGTCGGAGGTATGGATCGAGAGCGAGAGGCTTTATGAGGTCTTATACAGTTTTGGATGGGAGGCTGGATGCTATGGCGAATAAGAAGAACAAGGTAAAATTTAATCTGAAAAACGCGCATTATGCGATGCTGTCCGTTTCGGAGGAGGGCGAGATATCCTATGGGACACCGGTTTCCATGCCCGGTTCCGTTTCCATTTCTCTGGATGCCAATGGGGAGCCGGAGAACTTCTATGCGGACGGGGTGGCGTATTATGTGATCAATAACAATATGGGGTATGACGGGGATCTGGAACTGGCCATGATACCGGAGTCTTTCCGGACGGACGCGCTGGGGGAGAAGATGGACGATAAGGGCGTGCTGATTGAGAATGCGGAGGTGGAGCTTTCCTCCTTTGCGCTGCTGTTTGAGTTTGACGGCGACCAGCGGCATATCCGGCATGTGCTGTATAACTGCTCCGCTTCCAGGCCGGGCATTGAGGGGAAGACCAATGAGGAGAGCCGGGAGGTGCAGACGGAGACGCTTACGATCAAGGCAACGCCGCTGCCGGGCGGCATGGTGAAGGCGAAGACCGGGGATACCACGGATGCGGCAGTATATAATGGCTGGTATGCGGCGGTGTATATGCCTGCGGCTACGCCGGAGAATGGGAATGAAAGTGGGGAGGAAACGGTATGAGCATGACGAAGATGATTGAGATTGACGGACGGGAGGTGGCGTTCCGCGCTTCTGCCGCTATCCCCCGGATTTACCGGTTGAAGTTCCAGAGGGATATCTATAAGGATCTGAGCGCGTTGGAGAAGGCGGTGGGGAAGGAGGACGAGGGAAACTCGAACCTGGATTTGTTTTCGCTGGAAATGTTTGAGAATATCGCCTATGTGATGGCGAAGCACGCGGACGGGTCTATCCCGGATACGCCGGAGGAATGGCTGGACGGGTTCGGGACGTTCTCCATTTACCAGGTGCTGCCGAAGCTGATCGAACTGTGGGGGCTGAATGTGAAAACGGATGCGGAGGCTAAAAAAAACTTCGCCCAACAGACCGGCCAATGACAACGCCGCTGTTTCTGCTTAGGTGCGTGCAGCTGGGGCTTTCTATCCGGGATCTGGATTTGCTTACTATCGGGATGGTGAATGATATGTATGTGGAGAGCCGGAATGATGCGTGTCCGGAGGCTTATGTGGAATTGGCAACGCAGGCGGATTTCGATAATTTCTAATTGAGCTGTCAGCCGTTTCATGTTATGCTATGAAATGGCTGACTTTATGGGATAGAAAGCAGAACAGGATATATTAAAGTCGTGATTAGGAGTGAGGAAAAATGGCAATCCCCTTTAGTGAAGGAGAATTTGTTTGTAGTAAAGATAGTTTAAATTATCAGGCAGTTTTAGATGATTTTAAGAATGCGAAACAAATCAGGGTATTAACTTATAATATTTCAAAGAAGAACTATAGCAATGTTCTTATAGATGCATTAAAAAGTGTTCCCGAAACAGCAGATGTACAGATTATAACAAATATTCCTTCTCGGTATAAGAATTATTACAATTCTTATGCTGGTAATAAAGCAAGGGAGACTTATCAACAGACGTTAAGAAGTTATTTAGATAAATTGAATCCGGAAAATTTTCAGTCGAATCCTTATGTAGGATTTAATTTTTCAAATCATGCAAAAATTATAGGGACTGATAATATCGTTTATATTGGATCGGCCAATTATTCTGATGAGAGTAAGAATAATATTGAATCAGGTACATTGGTTAGGGATAAGCTATTTATCCAGAAATTATATAGTGAAGTTTTTCCTGAAATTATGAATGAGTCCACTCCTTATTTTGAAGATGATTTTAATGTGCTTCGTCTTTTTATTGTGAGTATGGAAAATAAATTCTGGACATGGTCATGCAAATTTCAGGAAGGGTTAATATGGAAAAGCCCGGATACTCAAATACGCAGTATTGCCAATACAATTTTATTTGACGGTGAAGATGTGGAGGAATTGGCAGGGGATTTAGACGAGCTGATTAGATTACAGGCATTGATTGAAAATACATATACAGAAACAGAAGATGAATATAACGATCTGGTTGATGAAATTCAAGCAAGATTAGATGATATAAGTTTAGCGTGGATGTCTGATTTTGTGGGGACTGACTCTGATTTTTATAATGTCATAACATATGATGAAGAAGATAAAACTTATGAATATTTACAAGAATACCCCGATGCATATGATGAAAATTTAGATTATTATATGGAAAAGGCTATGTCTACAGCACATGATGAATATGAAGATATGAAATCCGAAATAGAGGATGATCTGATATCTTTCTATGATGAACTTAACAAAATAGTAGAGTTGCTTATAGATTCACATGAAAAAATAATGCGTTTTTCTAATATGTGGATAAATGCAAAAATAGATAATACATGACAGCTAAAAAATTAGCTTAATATATACTAAGCATCGGTTAGAAATAATCGGTGCTTTCTTTATGCCTGCGGCTCGGATTCGTCCGGGCTTTTTTCATGCCGTTTTTGAGGGGAGGTGGTCTGGGTGGCGAACCGAATCAAGGGCATTACGGTGGAGATTGGCGGCGATACTACCAAGCTGCAGACCGCCTTGAAAGGGGTCAATACGGAGATACGCAATACCCAGTCCCAGCTGCGGGACGTGGAGAAGCTGCTGAAACTTGACCCCGGTAATACGGAACTGCTGGCTCAGCGGCACCGGCTTCTGGGGCAGGCGGTTTCGGAGACGAAGGAGAAGCTGGAAACCCTGAAAACGGCGGCGGAGCAGGCGAATACTGCCCTTGCCAATGGGGAGATTTCGCAGGAGCAGTACGATGCGCTGCAGCGGGAGATCATTGAGACGGAGAATGCCCTGCGGAACTTGGAGCAGCAGGCGAACCAGTCGGCTACGGCGGTGCAGAAGATTGCGGCTTCGGGGGAGAAGCTGCAGACGCTGGGGGATAACATTTCTTCCGTGGGTAAGAAGTTCCTGCCGGTTACGGGAGCTGTCGTGGGGCTGGGGACGGCAGCGGTGAAGACGGCGGCGGATTTTGATTCCGCTATGAGCCAGGTGGCGGCGGTCTCCGGTGCTACGGGAGCTGATCTGGAAGCATTGCGGGATAAGGCCCGTGAGATGGGTTCCAAGACGAAGTTCTCTGCTTCGGAGGCGGCGGAGGCCATGAACTACATGGCGATGGCGGGGTGGAAGACCTCGGATATGCTCTCTGGCATTGAGGGCATTATGAACCTTGCAGCCGCTTCCGGGGAGGATCTGGCGACCACTTCGGACATTGTGACGGACGCGCTTACGGCTTTCGGGCTGTCAGCGGCGGATTCCGGGCATTTTGCGGATATCCTGGCAGCAGCTTCCAGCAATGCGAATACGAATGTCTCCATGATGGGGGAGACGTTCAAATACTGTGCGCCCATTGCCGGGGCTCTGGGGTTCTCGGCGGAGGATACGGCGGAGGCTATCGGGCTGATGGCCAATGCCGGGATCAAGTCCTCCCAGGCAGGTACTTCCCTGCGGACGGTGATGAACAGCCTTGCGGGCGAGGTGAAAATATGCGGGGCTGGGATCGGGGAGGTTACGGTGGCCACGTCCAATGCGGACGGCTCCATGCGCGACCTTTCGGATATCCTGGCGGACTGCCGGGTGGCGTTCGCGGGATTGTCGGAGTCGGAGAAGGCGGCTGCGGCGGAGACGTTGGTGGGCAAGAATGCCATGAGCGGGTTCCTTGCGCTGATGAATGCCGCCCCGGCGGATATTGAGAAATTGAGCGGTGCTATCGCAGATTGTGACGGCACGGCGGCGGGCATGGCGGAGACCATGCAGGATAACCTTGCGGGGCAGCTTACCATATTAAAGAGCCAGTTGGAGGAGCTGGCGATTTCCTTTGGGGAGCTGCTGATGCCCTCTATCCGCATGATCGTGGGCTGGGTGCAAAGATTAGTGGACTGGCTGAACGGCATGGATGAGGGGACGAAGAAGATTATTATGACGGTCGCCCTTTTGGCAGCGGCCATCGGGCCGGTATTGATTGTGATCGGCAAGGTGGTCTCGGCGGTGGGTACGATCATGACCTTTATCCCGAAGCTGGTATCCGGCTTCAATATGCTGAAAACGGCTTTTTCCGCTTTGGGGGCGGTGATGGCGGCGAATCCCATTATATTGATTGTTGCCGCAGTGGCAGCGGCGGTGGCCGCCATTGTTTTGCTGTACCAGAAATGCGAGTGGTTCCGGGACGCGGTGAACGCGGTCTGGGCGCAGGTGAAAGAATTTTTTGTTTCCGCCTGGGAGGCGATCTGCTCCTTTTTTACGGAGACGATACCGGCAGCCTGGGAGTCGCTGGTCGGCATATTCAACCAGATCCCGGCATGGTGGTCGGGGCTGTGGCAGGCGGTGGGGGATTTCTTTGGCAATGTCTGGACGGGCATGATGGAGAACCCGGTGCTTTCCGGGATTGTGGATATGATCCGTTCCTTGTGGGCGAACCTTTCGTCCACTCTGCAGGGTATCTGGCAGGGGATACAGATGGCGGCTTCGGGTGCCTGGGAGCTGATTAAAAATGTGATTCTCGGGCCGGTTCTGTTGCTGATCGATTTGGTGACGGGGAATTTTATGAAGCTGAAAGAGGATGCCCTGGGTATCTGGACGAATATCCAGCAGGCGGCTTCTTCTATCTGGTCGGGTATCCAGCAGATTGTAGGTTCTCTGGCGCAGGGTCTGGTGAACCATGTGGTGATCCTGTTTACCGGGCTGAAAAATACCCTGGGGAATATCTGGTCTATGGTGAAAAACATGGCTTCGTCTGCCTGGAACGGGCTGAAAAATCTGGTGGTCTCCATTGCCGGAAATTTGAAGCAGGCGGCGATATCGGCGTTCCAAAATATGGTCTCCGGTATCCGTTCCGCCTTGTCTTCCCTTGGGAGCGTGGTTTCGGACGGGTTCCAGTCGGCAATCAGCTTTATTACGTCCCTGCCGGGGAAGGCGCTGCAGTGGGGGATGGATTTTATCAACGGGATTGCGGACGGTATCCGGAGTGCTATTGGAAACGTGGTAAGCGCGGTTTCGGATGTGGCGGAGAAGATACGCTCGTTCCTGCATTTCTCCGTGCCGGATGAAGGGCCGCTTACGGATTATGAGAGCTGGATGCCGGATTTCATCGGCGGTCTTGCGAAAGGGATTGAAAACAGCCGGGGGCTTGTGGAGAAGGCCGTCCGGGATATGGCTTCGGATATGGTGATCAGCCCAAAGGTGGGGGCGGCGGAGCTTGCTTCCATGGAGGGCGGTTATGGCGGCATGGGGAATATGGCGGATTTCCTTGCCGGGATCAGGTCTGCGGTTTCGGAGGCCATGGCAGGGTTTGCCGGGCAGGTCGGAGATATTATAATTCCGGTGTATGTGGGCGGCACGCTGCTGGATGAGGTGATCGTGGGTGCCCAGGCGCGGCAGAGCCTGCGGTCGGGAGGGAGGTAGATAGGAATGGCGTTTATACAATATCTGGCGTTTGACGGTACGCCCCTCCCCCTGCCGGATTCCTATGAGTTGCAGATGGTGGATATCGAGGCGGATTCGGGAGGGGAGACGGAGGCGGGGACTACCCAGCGGGATGTGGTACGGCTGGGGGTGGTGCGTATTCAGGTTTCCTTTTCCGTATCCGCAAAATGGTTACGGTTGCTTACGGGGTTTAAGCAGAGGGAGAAGATCAGCGTGGACTATTTTGATACGGAGACGCTGGCGGTGAAGAATGCGGAGATGTTCATTGACGGGTATAAGGCGGGGCTGGTGAAAGATACTTCTTATAAGGGGCTTTGGAAGGTGTCATTTACGTTGAAGGAATTTTGAGGCGAGGTAATGATGACTTTTGGTGAAATATTATGTATAATGTAATATAAGCTAAAATTTTGTAGAAATGAAAATTATTTTAAAGTAAGGGGTAGAGATATGGACGAAAATATTATAGCAGCAAGAAAACAATTTTCTAGACTTATGAATAATAGCAAGCAGCAGGCTAAAAAAAGTGAGTGTTTGTGGTGTGGAGAAAAAATAACGCGCTTTTGCAATTCCCATTCGTTGCCACAATGCATATTAAGAAATATTGACACGGACGGAAAGATTGATTACTTTAATTCTATGATAAATGTTCCGTTAATAAATCCTGACAAAGGAATAAATGAGGCAGGAACATTTAAATTATTATGTAGAGAATGCGATGGAAAAGTTTTTCAGGATTATGAAAACATAGATGCCTTAAGCGAAAAACCTTCTGAAACTATTCTTGAGGAAATTGCACTAAAAAACGTATTGATGATGTTAAATAAAAGATATATTGAAATTCAACTGTTTAATAATCTGCAAAAAGAGTTTAGTATGCCATATCCATATGACAAAAAGCAGGAAGCAAATTCATTGGATGAAAGGGACTTTTGGTGGGATTTCGTTAGAATAAAGGAAATGATAAAATCTGAGCAGAAAAAAAGCAAATATAAATTGTTTTATTGGAGAAAGTTAGATTATATTATTCCGATAGGGTTTCAAGGATTAGTGACTCTGTATGGCGATTTGGAAGGAAATATGGTTACGGATATTTATAATACATCCGAAGATTTGATAGTAAAACATATGCATGTGTGTTTGTTCCCATTAGAGAAAAATTCTGTAGTATTTGCGTTTTATCATGAGGATGACATAGAATATGATTTATTTGCATCTCAATTTAACAATCTTGATGATGATGAAAAATTAACTGTGATAAGTTATATAGTCTATGAATATTGTGAAGATATGTTTTTTGCCAAAAAATTCCCTCATCGAACATGGATAATTAATAAGCTAAAAGAGACATTTATTGATTCATCAGAAATATGGGCTTTTAGTAAGGAACATGCGGAGTATCAAAAAAATTCTAAGTTAAATCAATTGAAATATAGGGATAAAGAGTTTCCATGTATTTTATTCCCTAAATATGCGGTAAAGAAATAAATGGAACTTAGTTGTGCAAAGAATGAATATAATTAGGCTTATGTAAGGCATCAGTCAAAAACGGTTGGTGCTTTTTCTATGGAATGGGGGTGTTTTCCTATGTACCCGGTGAGCGAGGCGTTCCTGCAGGCGGTGCAGGGGAATACCCGGCATTATTACTGGACGGGGCGGATCACTACGGCGGCGGGGGCTGTGTATGGATTTACCCAGGAGGATATCGTAAAGGGCAGCGGCTATATCTCCGGGCAGTGCTGCGGGAGTTCGGAGATCGAGCTGGGGACGGTGTATGCGGCGGAAATGGGGATTAGCCTTTATCTGCCGGTTGACCGGTATACCCTGGAGGATGCACAGGTGGAATTATTCTACCATCTGCGGCTGGCGGACGGCTCCTATGAGGAGGTTCCCATGGGTATCTTCGAGGTGAGCGAGGCGAACCGGACGGCGCATTTCCTGGAATTGAAGGCTTATGATTATATGCTTCGGTTCGAGCGGGATTTCAACGGGTTTGAGTCGGTGGGGACGGCCTATGGGTTCATGGAATTGTGTGCCAAGGCGTGCAAGGTGGAGCTGGCGCAGACGGAGGCGGAGATCGGGGCGATGCCCAACGGCTCGGAGGTACTTTCCATTTACGCGGAGAACGATATCGAGACATACCGGGACATGCTGTATTTTGTGGCGCAGGTGCTTGGGGGATTCTTCTGTATCAATAGGGCAGGGAAATTGGAGCTGCGTAAATATGGGGATTCCCCGGTGGCGGAGGTTCTGCAGAGGCACCGGTTTTCCAGCAGCTTCTCGGATTTTGTCACCCGGTATACGGCGGTGAGTTCTACGAACCTGCGGACGCAGACGGCGGAGTATTATGCGGCTGACCCGGACGATGGGCTTACCATGAATCTGGGTGTCAACCCGTTGCTGCAGTTCGGGCTGGATGAGACGCGGGAGGCGTTATGCCGGAATATCTTAGACAGCCTTTTGGCGGTGAATTATGTGCCGTTCGATTCGGAGACCATAGGGAACCCGGCCTTTGACCTGGGGGACGTGCTTACGTTTTCCGGCGGCCAGGCGGACAGGGAGCAGCTTGCCTGCATTACATCTTTCTATTGCAAGGTCGGCGGGAAGATGAAGCTGAAATGCGTGGGGAAGAACCCAAGGCTGGCGCAGGCGAAGTCCAAGAATGATAAGAATATCTCCGGCCTGCTGAACCAGATCGAGGCGGGGAAGCTGGGGATACATACCTTTACCAATGCCTCCGCTTACAGCATTGCGGATACGGACGTTAGGATTATCAGCATTGAGTTTGCGTCCAAGGAGGAGAACCATGTGCAGTTCTTCGGGCAGGTGGTGGTGGACGTGGCGGCGGAGCCGGTGGAGAGGTCGGCCAGCGCAGCGGGGACGGTTGTTGTGCCGATACCTGCAGAGGTGGCGGGCGGGAATGCCGGAGCCGGGGAAAATGCTGCCGGGGCGGACGGTCTTTCGGAGGATGGTTCGGATTCCGGGGACGGTTCCGGCGGCACGGTGGAGGTATCGGTGGACGTGGAGCTGCCGGTATCATGGACGGAGGATGGGAAAGCTGTGGGCTTTGTCACCTATGAGCTGAATGATTCGGAAATTCTCCTGCATCATCCGGTGGAGACGTGGCATAGCGGGAAGCATATTCTTTCTCTGTATTATCCCATTGAGAAGCTGGTGCCGAACATTACGAATACGTTCAATGTGTACCTGCGCATGGAGGGCGGGGAGGGGACGGTGGAGATCGGCGGCTGTATCGCCTCAATCAGCGGGCAGGCCATGGCGGCGGCTGCGGCGTGGGACGGGAAGATTGAGGTTGGGGAATATGTGCAAAGGTTTACCATGTCCGGCGGCCTGCAGGTGCGGGGCTTTGCAGAGAGCATTCAGACGGAGACCATGGAGCTGGTTGTCCGGGAATATGCAGACCAGATGGCGGGCAGGACAGCCCTCGGCGGGTTCTGCCGCCCGGTGGAGATAGGAGGAGGTTTGGAATGAGGTTGAAGGGGACAATGGTGATAGAGCTTACGGATGCGGAAACGGGGGTGGTGGAGACCGTTACCGAGGAAAACATGGTCACCAATGCGGTGAACAATATCCTCGGCAGCAACCCCATGGGGGTGTTCTATTCAGAGGTGGAGCTGGCGGACGTGTTGGCATGGAATGGGTGCCTGCTCCCAATCTGCCCGAACATGATAGGAGGGATACTCCTCTTTTCCAAAACGCTGGAAGAAGATGCGGATATCATGTACGCCGGTTCGGATAACCTGCCGGTGGCCTATGCCTCCAACAATGTCAATTCCTCGGCCAATACGGCGCGGGGGAGCATGAACCAGACGGAGAGCAAGGCTTTGGAGAATGGGTATAGATTTGTCTGGGAATTTACGCCGAGCCAGGGGAACGGGACGATTGCGGCGGTGGCGCTTACCAGCGCCCAGGGCGGGCTGAACGGGTTCGGGAGCCTTATAGGGGATGCCAGCGCGTTCCTGCAGATCAAGAAGCTGGATATCCGCTCCCTGTCTACGGCGCAGCAGGCGGTATTGTTCGAGGCGGTGGAGCTGGATTTTAAGGGGAACCTTTTATATTCCATTACCTTTGAGGATTCCAGTATCAGGATACGGAAGGTGCGGATACCGGTCTTTTCCATCGGGCTGAATGAGAGGCTGGACGATACTACCTATACGGTGCTGGAGGATCAGGCGGTGCAGGCGGAGACATTTGAATTTCTTGGGAGCTATACGAAGTACGGGGAGTTCATGGACGGGCAGGACGGGTACTGGTATGGGTTCTCCAATGAGGGAAATTCCTCCGGGAATTCCAGGCTCTTGTGGGTGAGGATATCCAAGGCGGATTATTCCATAACCGAGGGGGACTGGACGCTGGCCAATGCGAAGCTGATGTCGGTGGGCGAGCGGGATATGACCGGGAGTTATCCGGAGCGGAAATGCCGGTGCTGTATGCGGGGCGGGTATCTGTATGTGCCTGCCTATGATAAGAAGGGCATTTACAAGATCAATATGGGGAACATGGCGGATGTGGCGCTGATTCCCTTTGGGTTCACATCAAAATGGAAGCCCTTATGCGAGTCGGGAACCTGCGAGCTGTTCCTTACGCTGGTGGGCGACCTGATCGTGGGCGGGGATTTCCAGCTTACCGTAAATGACGGGGTAGTGCATACCCAGGGGAGCGCGAGGCTTACCAGCGCGGCCACGCCGCTGTTCCAGTATGGGCAGTTCCTTGTGGGATGGGGCGGGAGCTACGGGAGCGAGTACCGGAGCATGTACCTGCTTACGCCGTACCTGGCCTCGGTCAACAATCTTTCGTCAGCGGTGGTAAAGACCGTGGATAAGACCATGAAGATTACCTATACGCTGACGGAAGAATGAGGTATCATTGGTTGGTTTGGGTCATGCCGGGATATCCGGCGGTGGCGGTTCCTTAGAATGCAGACGGCTGGTTTTCAGAAGGCGCGGGATATTTGGTCTTTGGTTCCGCTACCATGGAGAGGGCGGCGGTTTCGGCTTTTATCTCTGCCCTGATCTTTTCCAGTGCTGTAATCTTGTGCTCTACATTTTCCAGTGCCTGCTGCTGTTCCAGGGATTTGTGTTCCGCTGCGGTCATGGGGCTGATGTGGATGCCCTGCTCGTCATACTCGACCCGGATATGGTCGCCTATGTGGTATCCGAGGGCTTCGAGCCATTTGCCCTCAATGGATATCTTGGGTGTCCAGATGTAGCGCATGGCCCCGGCATAGATGGAATGGAAGTCCCGGCGGGTGCGGGAGGATGATAATACTTTGATGATTTTCGTTTTCATGGTGTAAAGCCTCCTTCTTTTTTAGTGGTGACAGCTTAGCGGAGACGGGGCGTTCCATCAAGCCTTTTTGGTCTGGAAAAGTATATAAAGAAAGAGGCTTTTTGTCGGTAAAAGTAACAAGATATTGATGCGGGAATTAGCGGTTTTCCATAAACGGGAGCCGCTTTTTTCATACAAAAAATGCAGAAAGAGAGGTACTTAGGTATGAAGGATGTTTGGAATGTGGCGCAGGTGGTGTTCGCGGCTGTGGGCGGCGGGATCGGCTGGTTCTTCGGGGAGCTGGACGGCTTTTTCTATGCCCTGCTGGCTTTCGTGGTGATCGACTACCTGACCGGGGTGATGTGCGCCATTGCGGATCGGAGCTTATCCAGCGAGGTGGGGTTCCGGGGGATTTTCCGCAAGGTGCTGATCTTCGTTATGGTGGGCGCGGGGCATATCTTGGACGCGCAGGTGATCGGTTCGGGGGACGCGCTGCGGACGGCGGTGATCTTCTTCTATATTTCCAATGAGGGCGTGAGCCTTCTGGAGAATGCCGCCCATATCGGCCTGCCGGTTCCGGAGAAGCTGAAAGACGTGCTGGCGCAGCTCCATGACCGGGAAAAGGGGGACGGTGAATGAGAATTAAGGTAAAAATGACCCGTGCCGGGAATATCGCCCGGCATGGGGAGGGAATCGCGGAACTGGCTCTGGAGGAATACCTCTGCGGCGTGGTGCCTGCGGAGATCGGGGAGGGCTCCCATGGGGACGCTCTCCGTGCGCAGGCCGTGGCCGCCCGTACCTTTGCAGTGCGGCGGGTGCTGGCGGGCATTGTGGTGGATGATACGACCCGCTTCCAGGCATACCGGGCGGAGCTTGCGGATTGCAGCCCAAGGAGCCGGGCAGCGGTGGCGGATACTGCCGGGATGGTGCTCGTGTATGGCGGGGAGGTCATTGACTGCTATTATTCTGCCTCTAATGGGGGCGTTACGAAAAGGAGCGGGGAGGTCTGGAGCCGGGATTATCCCTACTATATGAATAAGGCTGACCCGTGGGATATCGCTGCCCGGCTGGAAAGGCCGAAGGCGGCCAGCCATGGTGTGGGGATGTCCCAGGTGGGCTGCATGTGGGCGGCGGGGCATGGGGTTCCTTACCATGAAATACTGGCGTTCTATTATGGCGGCGCAGCCCTTGTGCGGGAATACGGCAGGGGCGGCGTTGTCTCTTTTGGGAAAAATACGAAGGGAGTGGATGGCTTGCATTTGCATAAGCTGATCTTTACGGAAAATGCCTGCTATAAGGCAGGGCGGCGGATCGTGCCGGAGGGGATCATGGTGCATTCCACCGGGGCGGATAACCCGTGGCTTAGGCGGTATGTCGGCCCGGATGACGGGCTTCTGGGGGTGAATAAATACAATAACCACTGGAATCAGAAGATGCCGTCAGGGCGGCAGGTCTGCGTCCATGGGTTTATCGGGAAGCTGGCGGACGGGACGGTTGCCACTTACCAGACGCTGCCCTGGGACTGGCGGGGGTGGCATTGCGGCTCCGGGCCGAAGGGGAGCGGTAATGATTCTTATATCTCTTTTGAGATCTGCGAGGACGGCCTGGAGGACGCTGCCTATTTCAATGAGGTGTACCGGGAGGCGGTGGAGCTGTGCGTCTACCTCTGCGGGCTGTATGGGCTTACGGAGGAAAATATCATCTGCCATAGCGAGGGGCATGGGCTGGGGATCGCCTCCAACCATGGGGACGTGATGCATTGGTTCCCCAGGCATGGGAAAAGCATGGACAGCTTCCGGTCGGCGGTTCGGGAGCGGCTGGCTGGCGGTTCCGGGAATGGTTCCGGCGGATCAGGCAGTAATGGAAGCGGTTCTGGCCTGCCTGGCGGGAACGGGGGCGGCTCTGCCGGGGCTTCCAGCTCGGGTGTGATGTACCGGGTGCGGAGAAGCTGGGCGGATATGGCCTCCCAGAAGGGGGCGTTCCGGGTGCTGGATTACGCGAAGCGGTGCGCAGATGAAAATGCGGGGTATTCGGTCTTTGATGAGTCTGGAAAGCTGGTCTATGCCGGGAAGCCTCCGGTGATGTATACGGTGGGGGAGCATGATACGCTGTGGGGGATTGCCGCGAGGCTCCTTGGCAGCGGGAAGCGGTATCCGGAGATCATGGAGGCGAACGGGCTGCACTCGGACGTGATTCGGGCGGGCATGGTTCTCAGGATACCGGATTGACGGCGGGCGGCTCCTTCGGGGGCCGCTTTTGCTGTTTTACGGCAGAAGGAATCTATTGAGCGGGATTTTGATGGAAACGGGGTGGTATCAGGTGACGGATGCGGAAAAGGAAAAGATACGGTTCCTGCGCATGGAGGGGCTTGGCTATGGCGCGGTGGCGGAGCGGCTGGGGCTCTCGGAGAATACGGTGAAAAGTTACTGCAGGCGGAACCATCTGACGGGGGTGGCGGCGAAGGAGCGGGCAAAAGTCTGCCGGGAATGCGGGGTGCCGCTGGCCTCGGTGCCGGGGCGGAAGGGGCGGAAATTCTGCAGCGAGGGCTGCCGGAGGGCATGGTGGCGGTCGCATCCGGAGCTGGTACACCGGGAGGCGTATTATGTGCTGGCCTGCGGGCATTGCGGGCGGGAGTTTGAAAGCTATGGAAATAAAGGGCGGAAATATTGTTCCCATGGATGCTATATCAGGGCGCGGTTCGGGAAAGGGGGCGGTTCGGATGACGGCGGAGCAGTTTGAGAGGGAGAAGAAATACCAGGCGGCGGTGGCGGTCGCCCGCTCCATGCTGGAAAGGGGCGTGATAGACGAGCAGGATTTTTTGAGGGTGGAGGAAAAAATGCGGGAAAAATTCCGTCCGGTTTTGGGTGGGTTTTTATTGTGAAAATGGGTGAAAAGGCTTCCTTTTTCGGGTTGCTTCCTATAACATCAGTGTCCAGGAAAGGAGGGCGTATTTATGGGACGCACAATAAAACGGGTAAATATGGCGGCCGTCCGGCCAGCGGAAAAAGCAAAGCGCGTGGCGGCTTATGCGCGGGTATCCTGTGGGAAGGATGCCATGCTCCACTCCCTTTCGGCGCAGGTGAGCTATTATAGCGGGCTGATCCAGAAGACGCCGGGCTGGGAATATGCCGGGGTGTACGCAGACGAGGCGGTGTCCGGGACGAAGAACAGCCGGGGCGAGTTCCAGAAGATGCTGGCGGAATGCCGGGCCGGGAATATCGACCTTATCATTACGAAGTCTATCTCAAGGTTTGCCCGGAATACGGTCACGACATTGAAGACGATCCGGGAGCTCCGGCTTATAGGGGTGGACGTGTACTTCGAGGAGCAGAATATCCATACGCTGGGGGAGGATGGGGAATTTGTACTTACCCTGCTGGCGGCATATGCGGAGGAGGAAGCCCGGTCGGTTTCCGAGAATATTAAATGGAAGGTGAACGATAATTTCCGGCAGGGGCGCATCTGGTCTACGGTCATGTATGGATACCGGATAAAGGACGGGCGGCTGGAAGTGGTGCCGGAGGAGGCGGAAATGCTCAGGAAGGCCGCCCGGCTGTATCTGGACGGCGGCACGCAGGAAGACCTGCGGAAAATGTTTGCGGATGCCGGGGCATACGGGCGGCATGGGAAAGAGATGAACGGCTGCCAGATATTAGACCTTTTATGCAACGAGAAGACGGCGGGGAACCTGCTCCTGCAGAAGACCTATGTGGCAGACCCGATCACGAAGGATAAGAGGAAGAACGGCGGGGAGCTGCAGAAATATTTCGTGGAAGGGAGCCATGAGGCGATCCTGGACGCTGAGACTTATGGGAAGGTAGTGGCGGAGCGGGAAAGGCGGCTGGAAAGCCATATATGCGGGAAGGGGCATTACCCTTTTTCCAGCCGGATCACCTGCGGGCATTGCGGGAAGAATTTTGTGCGCCATCCATTGAGTAAGGATAAGTATGAATGGGTGTGCCGGGTGCATAGCACCAGAGGGACGGCCTGCTGCCCCATGCGGGGGATTGCCGAGGAAATGCTGGAACGCCTTACGGCGGAGGCCATGGGGCTACCGGTATTTGACGGCGGGCTGTTCCAGGGGCAGGTGGCGGGGATATCCGTACCGGCGGAGGATAAGCTGGTCTATCATTTTTATGACGGGCATACGGTCACAAAGACATGGGCGAGGCCACGGAAAAGGCTGAGAAGGTTTAGAAAGGGGGCTGGGGAATGAGCCAGGCGGCAATGAAAGTCACGGTCATACCGGCGAAGAAGGATATCCCGGTGAATGTGCTTTCCGGCGAGGAACGCAAGCGGCTGCGGGTGGCGGCCTATGCCCGTGTATCGACCAACAATGAGGAGCAGCTTACCAGCTATGAGGCGCAGGTGGATTATTATACCCGGTATATCCAGTCGAAGGAGGAATGGGAGTTTGTAAAGGTATTTACGGACGAGGGCATTTCCGCAACGAATACGAAAAAACGCGAGGGCTTTAACCAGATGGTGGCGGAGGCCATGGCGGGGAACATCGACCTTATCATTACGAAGTCCATTTCCCGGTTTGCCCGGAATACGGTGGATACGCTGACCACGGTGCGGAAACTGAAAGAGAAGGGGATCGAGGTATATTTTGAGAAAGAGAATATCCGGACGCTTGACGGGAAGGGGGAGCTGCTGATCACCATCATGTCCTCGCTGGCGCAGGAGGAGAGCCGCTCCATTTCCGAGAATGTGACCTGGGGGCAGCGGAAGCGGTTTGCGGACGGGAAGGTGAGCCTGCCCTATGGGCGGTTCCTTGGGTATAAGAAGGGCAAGGATGAGCTGCCGGAGATCGTTGAGGAAGAAGCGGTGACGGTGCGGCTTATCTACCGGCTTTTCCTTTATGGGAAGTCGCCCTCCGCCATCGCCAACTATCTGACGGGGGAGGGGATTCCTACCCCGGCGGGGAAAAGGAACTGGCGGCCAAATACGGTTGAGAGCATACTTACCAACGAAAAGTACAAAGGGGACGCGCTGCTGCAGAAAAGTTTCACGGTGGATTTCCTCACGAAAAAGAGCAAGCTGAACGAGGGGGAGGTGCCGCAGTATTATGTGGCAAACAGCCACCCGGCAATCATTGAGCCGGAGATATTCGACCTGGTTCAATATGAGATGAAGCAGCGCAAGGCGGACGGGCGGTTTACCAGCAGCACCCATCCGTTCTCCGGGAAGATTATCTGCGGGCATTGCGGCGGCTTCTATGGGAGCAAGGTCTGGCATTCCAATACGCCGAACCGAGTGCTGGTCTGGCAGTGCAACGAGAAGCACAGGGGGAAGGGCTGCCGGACGCCGCACCTTACCGAGGGGGATATCCGGCGGGCTTTCCTTGCGGCCTTCAATGAGGTGCTGGGGAACCGGACGGAGATCATGGAGGCGTACCAGGAGGTCATGGAGGCGCTTACGGATACGGCGGATCTGGATGCCGAGCAGGAGAGGCTCCAAAACGAGGGCGAGGTGGTCATGGGGCTGATACGGAAGGTCATTTCGGATAATGCCCAGAAGGCCATGGATCAGGCAGAATACGAGCGGAAGTATAACGGGTACTGCGAACGGTACGAGGCCGTGAGGATGCGGCTGGCGGAAATTGGGGAGCTGCGGCTGGGGCGCATTGCCAAGAGGACGAAGATATCCATGTTCCTGAAGGAGCTGACCAGCCGGGAGGGGCTGGTGGCAGAATTTGACGAGGAGCTCTGGTACGCCACGGTGGATCATGTGGCGGTATATGAGGATAAGCGCATGGTATTTACTTTCCGGGATCATACGCAGGTGGAGGTTCCGGCGGATAGGTGGAAAGCGGCATAGCGGCGGAAAAACGAAGCCCGCAGGTTCTTGGGATAGCAGAGCCTGCGGGCTTTTTCTGGTCTATATGCGTTTCATGAGAAGGAGCAGGGCTTCTTTCTGGCCATCATTTAGGGTACTCCATGCGGCGAATAAAGTGCGTTGTTCCTCGGTCAGTTCTGCGGGGGTATTTCCCTCGGAGAAAAATTGCGATAAAGTAATACCGAATGCCCGGCATACGGCCTCCAGGGTCGGTATGGTCGGGGCATTGTTCCGTTTAAAGAGGTTGGTGATCGTGGAATGGGAAAGGCTGGCTTCTTTGCCGAGCCGGTAGTTTGTCCAGCCCCGCTCGGCCATGAGTTCCTTTATATGCTGTTGGATATCCATTTTCATCACCTGCCCATCTCCATTTGTATCTATTTTAGTTTCCAAATGGGTGATATAATAGTCATAATCAGTAGAGCATATATCGCCCAAAAGGGATATAGTCATAGTATGGGCTTTTTATGGATATGCTATCAAGGGAGTTAGGAGGCGTTTTTATCATGGGAGAACATTTATTTGAGAAACTTGCCCGTGATCGAGGGATCACGGTGGAGGAGATGCGGGAGATCATCTCGGCGCGGATCAGGCGGGGGATGAATGACCCCGACCCCAAGAAGCGGGCGCAGTGGGAGGCGATACCCCATGAGGGCGAGGTTCCCACGCCAGAGGAGTGGCTATATTATGCGGTGAATTATCTGATCGAGCATGGGGATGGGGATCTGCTGCGGTGGTATCCGAATCTGTGAATGGGCGGCCTTGGAGGGTGTTCATTTTGGGGGAAATGGATTGAGAATATGGGAATGAGAAGCGGGTATGCACACCTTTTGATGTGGTACTCGCT
>CAYQBE010000020.1:0-52114 GCA_964415625.1 uncultured Clostridium sp. | reverse complement strand
ATTCCCCTCATGAATGAGGGGTTAGGGGAGTTGATGTGCCGTAGGCACTTTCTTGGTGCAGCATGGCGGCTTGTTGTATGAGCCGGAGTTTTCAGACATTGCGCAGGGGAGCAAGACCTATGACGAGTTTATTGAAAAGATGAAGGATGTAAAAATTGAAAGCGTGTTCAATTGAGGTGTAAGAAGAGCCGGGAAGAAAACTTAAGGAAGGATACTTAAGAAAGGAAAGATGCTGGATATATTTTTCTTTAAGTCTATTTACCTATTGACTTAATAGGTAAATAGTAGTAATATGCATCTGAAGCTCCTTCGAGGAGAAAGAAGATGGCAGATTACTATAAGGGGACCTTGAATTGATCGGCGTTTTAAAGGACATTACCTGATCATGGGAAAAGGAGAACGGTATGACAATTACACAATTAAAATATGTAATTACAGTTGCAGAATCTAATTCGATGAATGAAGCGGCCGGAAAATTATTTATCTCACAGCCCAGTCTGTCTGCATCCATTAAAGAACTGGAGAATGAAACAGGGATTGAGTTGTTTCGGAGAACAAACCGCGGGATTACCATAACTCCGGATGGAAAAGAGTTTATCGGGTATGCTATGCAGACGGTACAGCAGTATGAGCTGATGGAAGCAAAGTATGTCAACAAAAAGGAACTGAAAAAGAAGTTCAGTGTTTCTACCCAGCATTATGCCTTTGCGGTCAATGCTTTTGCGGAGATGGTAAAGCAGTTTGGAATGGACGAATATGAATTTGCCATATATGAAACAAGAACTCATGACGTGATTGAGGATGTCAGGAATTTTAAAAGCGAGATCGGGATTTTGTATCTGAATGATTTTAACAGCAATGTATTGTCCAAGATTTTTTCGGAAAATAATCTGGAATTTCATCCCCTGTTAAACTGCGGGATTTATGCCTATATGTGGAAAAATCATCCTCTTGCGGATGAAAAGGTGGTCAGTTTGGAGCAGCTCAATGATTATCCGTGCCTTGCCTTTGACCAGGGAAGCAACAATTCGTTTTATTATGCGGAGGAAGTGCTGTCTACCTATGAGTACAAACAGTTGATTCGCGCCAATGACAGAGCCACTTTGCTGAACCTGATGGTTGGACTGAATGGATACACTCTTTGTTCCGGTATCTTATGCGAGGATCTGAACGGTTCGGAATATTGTGCTGTGAAACTGAATTCGGATGAGATCATGACTGTAGGTTATCTGATCCGCAGGGGAATGAATATCAGTCCGCTGGGGCAGAAATACCTGGAAGAAATTCTGAAATTTAAAGATAAGGCACTGATTTAGTAAGGAGGCATTTGATGGCTGAAAAGAATTTGAATTTTGATCAGATAATTGAACGACATGGAACCGATTGCCTGAAATATGATTTTGCTGCCAGAAGAGGCATGCCGGAAGGTGTCCTTCCATTATGGGTTGCAGATATGGATTTCAGAATTTCGTCCTATATTCAGGAAGCTCTCTTTCAGCAGGTTGAACATGGTATTTATGGATATACGGATGCCCTGGATGAATATTATCTGGCGCTAAACGGATGGATCAGCAGGCACTACGGTTATCATATTTCGGAAAAAGAGATCATTCAGACTCCCGGTGTTGTGTATGCGATCGGCATGGCAATTCAGGCTTTTACCAAAGCAGGAGATGCTGTATTGATCCAGCAGCCGGTATATTATCCGTTTGGCAGTGTGATTCTGGATAACGGCCGGAATCTTGTCAGCAGCAATCTGGTTTATGACAAAAAAAATCTGTCCTATCATATTGACATTGAGGATTTTGAAAAAAAGATCGTGGAAAACAAAGTTCGTTTATTTTTGCTTTGTAATCCCCATAATCCGGCGGGCAGAGCATGGAAAAGGGAAGAACTGGTTCAGATTGGAGAAATCATTTAATCTGGCAGACTTACAGGTATCTAATATCGTCATAAAAAATATGGAATTGAGACAGAGATTTAAGGCGGCAGTTCATGCGTCGGGATACAGCCAGCCGAACGCGGCCGGATTAATTGCCTGTAAGGCCGCGTATCAATTTGGAGAAGAATGGTACGAGGCTGTAAAAAAATATATTAAAAGCAATATTGACTTTATGTTTTCTTATCTGAAAGAGAATATCCCGCAGATAAAAATGCTCTATCCGGAGGCAACGTACCTTGTCTGGGCAGACTGCAGCGCTCTTGGGCTGACGGATAAAGAGCTGGAAGAGATGATTGTGAAAAAGGCAAATCTGTGGCTGGACAGCGGGCGTATTTTCGGGGAAACCGGAAGGGGATTTCAGCGCTTTAATACCGCATGTCCGAGAAAAACACTTAAGCAGGCGCTGGATCAGTTAAAGGATGCAGTGGTATAAGAATAAAGATAATCCGGACATATAGAATCAGCCTATAGCCCGCTATAAATTTTAAAACATTTACAATGAAAAGAACAATGGGTATAATAAAAACCATAAAACATATATACTAAGTAGGTTAATAGGAAAAACGATGTTTTCTGACAGATCGGAGGGAATAGGATTTTGGATATAAAAAGGGTTTTTTTCTGGTTTCATGAACATCCGGAGCTGTCGTATCAAGAATATAGGACAACGGCGAAGATCGCAGAGATCTTGAAGGCAACAGGGGTGGAAATACTGGAAACAGATCTTGAGACAGGGCTTATCGCCGTGATAAGGGGCAAAGAAGAAGGCCCGGCAATCGCTCTGAGAAGCGATATTGACGCATTGCCGATTGAAGAAGAGACGGGGCTTGAATACAAGTCGCGTAATCCCGGAGTCATGCATGCATGCGGACACGATTTCCATATTACATCGCTGCTTGGAGCGGCGGATATCCTTGCCTGGAGAAAAGATGAGATAAAAGGCAGGATCTATCTGATCTTTCAGCCCGCGGAGGAAGCGCCGGGAGGAGCAAAAAAAGTCATACAGACAGGCGTACTTAAGGATGTCAGAGAATATTTTGCAATACACACGTCACCGGATCATAAGCCAGGGACAGTCGGAATCCGAAAAGGAGCTGTGATGGCATCTGTTGACCGTTTTCAGATCCATGTCAACGGAAAAGGAAGCCATGCAGGCCACCCGGACCAGGGGATTGATCCGATCGTCGCCGCAGCCGTAATCGTTCAGAATGTACAGACCATTGTGAGCCGGAATATAGAACCGTTTTCGCCGGGACTTGTGAGTATTACACATATTGAAGGAGGAAATACATGGAATGTGATACCTCAGACCGTGTATATGGAAGGGACGGTCAGGTCTTTGGCACCGGATGTCAGGATTCAGATTAAAAAAAGGCTTGATGAAATTGCCGTTCATACGGCAGTAGCCTTTGGAGCAGAGGCAGTAACGGAATGGTATGAAGGGCCGCCTGCGGTTATCAATGATGAAGAATTGGTCAAAACGGCGGAAAAGGCGGCAAAGACAGCGGGACTGGTGGCAGAGGATACACATCCGTCTCTTGCAGGCGAAGATTTCAGCTATTATCTGGAAAATGCCAGAGGCGTATTTGTAAGGATGGGAACGGGCGGCAGATATCCGAATCATCATCCGAAATTCACGGTAAGCTGCGATGCACTTGAAAAATCAGCAGTCTTATAGAAGTAAAGGACAACAGGATCGGACTTTTTGATCCATATTATACGGATTCTTATCCGGAAAGTGATAAGGTCCGGGTTGTATCAGAGAAAAACGGGACGATAAACAGATGGGTTGACTGTAAGATTATGAACAGTGACCTGTCCCAAGATTATTCGTTTGGTTCGGTAGAAAAGCGAGGCGCTATGCTGATCTATAACAGCAGCACCAGAAAGACTCCTGAAAAAACAATAGAATACATGATTTAAAAGGATTTTCGCAAAAAGGAGGCCGGTGATGAGGAAAGTGAGGGACAGAATATGAGCTTTAGCATTGAAACCCGATGTCAGCACTTAGCTGACGAACATAATACAAATAAGCAAAATACATATGAACATTATGGCGCGATCAGTTATCCCATTTATCAGACAGCAACATTTGCGCATCCGGCCGTAGGAGAAAGTACAGGCTTTGATTACAGCCGTTTACAGAACCCCACAAGGGAACGGGTGGAAAAGATGGTGGCAGCTCTTGAAGGGGGAACCCATGGATTTGCATTTTCCAGCGGAATGGCAGCCATATCAGCGTTAATGGAAATGTTCCGGCCGGGAGACCATCTGATCATAGACGCGGACCTTTATGGCGGAAGCATTCGCCTGTTCGATCATATCAGCAGGAAAAATGGAATTGAATTTACCAGAGTGAACTGTAATGAAGAGGATCTGGAATCATTTATCACAGACAGGACCCGGGCCGTATTTATCGAGACGCCAACCAATCCGATGATGAATGTAACGGACATCAGGAAGCTTGCAAAGATCACAAAAAAACATGAACTCTTATTCATAGTAGATAATACATTTCTCTCGCCTTATTTTCAGAATCCGTTGAAATCAGGCGCGGATATTGTGGTACACAGCGGCACGAAGTTTCTTGGAGGGCATAATGACACCATTGCCGGTTTTGTTGTAACGAATGACGAAGCAGTCAGTGAGAACCTCCGCTTTATCATAAAAACCACGGGGGCTGGACTTTCTCCATTTGACAGCTGGCTGATCTTAAGAGGGATCAAGACTTTGGCAGTGCGCATGGAGCGGGCGCAGGAAAATGCGATCATGCTGTCGCGCTGGCTGAAGGAACAGAAAGCTGTGAATCGAGTCATATACCCGGGGCTCTCCTCCCATCCGGGATATGAGATTATGAAAAAACAGTGCAGCGGTTTTGGGACAATGATTACATTTGAGGTGATCTCAAAGAATGCGGCGCTGACCATCTTGAAAAATGTGAGATTGATCTCTTTCGCGGAAAGCCTTGGGGGGACAGAAACACTGATCACTTATCCGATTACCCAGACGCATGCGGATGTGCCGGAAGAGATCCGGCAGAAAAACGGTATCACGGACTGCATTCTGCGCATGTCTGTCGGGATCGAGAAAATTGACGATATCATTGCAGATTTAAACGATGCTTTTGCTTCATTATAATTTGTCACCAATTTCCGCAGGAAATGGATGACCTGCTTGCGCATCAGCGCAATTTATTATAGAAGAAATTCATGGCGTATGCCTGCGGGCAGCGTTGAAAAAGGTATTAGAAAGGCTGGCGACATCAATATGGACTGGGAATTTATAGAAAAATATATTCCGCTGTATGAAAAAGCCGCATGGCTCACCGTGAGAACTGGTCTTACAGGGATATTATTTGCAGTAGTCCTCGGACTGCTGTGTGCAGTGATCCAATATTACAAAGTCCCGATCCTGAAAAGGATCTCGGCAGTATATATCGAGCTTAGCAGGAATACGCCGCTGCTTGTCCAGTTGTTTTTTATCTATTATGGACTGCCGAAGATCGGGATACAGACGGATCCGGAAGCATGCGGGATAGCAGGGCTTGCGTTTCTGGGGGGAAGCTATATGGCTGAAGCCTTCCGCAGTGGGCTGGAGGCGGTGGACGAGGTGCAGATGGAAAGCGCGTTAAGCCTTGGGATGGGACGGCGGCAGGCTATGCGGTATGTGATCCTGCCCCAGGCATTATCCATCAGTATTCCGGCATTTATGGCAAATGTGATATTTTTGCTGAAGGAGACAAGTATATTCAGCGCTGTAAGCCTTATGGACCTGATGTTCACCGCAAAGGATTTGATCGGGCTGTACTATAAGACAACAGAGTGTCTGTTTTTGCTGGTGCTGTTCTATCTGATCATTCTTCTTCCGGTATCTGTACTTGGAAGCCTGTTGGAGAGGAGGATGCGCTATGCCGGATTTGGGGCTTGAAGTTTTGCGGAGAGGACAGAATCTGCCGAGGCTTTTGGCCGGGCTTGGAATCGCTTTAAAGATCAGCCTGGTATCGGCAGCCATCAGTATCCCATTAGGAATCCTGCTTGGAATGCTGATGACCTGGAAGAATCCTGTCGTAAAGGTGGTTCTCAGGATTTATCTGGAAATCATCCGTATCATGCCGCAGATGGTATTATTGTTTCTCGTGTTTTTCGGGACTACACGGGCATTTGGGTGGGATCTGTCGGGAGAATCTGCTTCGGTCGTCGTATTTTCCCTTTGGGGGACTGCGGAAATGAGTGACCTGGTAAGAGGCGCGCTGATCAGTATCCCGGCACATCAGTATGAGAGCGGGGAAGCCCTGGGGCTTAACCGAATACAGATTTACAGGTACATTGTGATCCCGCAGGCATTTAGAAGGCTGATCCCGTTATCTATGAATCTGATCACCAGAATGATTAAAACAACCAGCCTGATCCTGATGATAGGAGTCGTGGAAGTGCTCAAGGTCGCGCAGCAGATCATAGAAGCAAATCGGATGGCAAGCCCGAATGCCGCCTTCGGCATTTACCTGACGGTATTTTTCCTGTACTTTTTTGCCTGCTGGCCCATCAGTATGGCAGCAAAATATCTTGAAAGAAGATGGAGGTGAGGGCCTTGGACGAACCGATACTGACGATAGAACATATTACCAAATGTTACGATGGAAATGTGATCCTGGATGATCTCAGTCTGAATATCAGAAAAGGCGAGGTGCTTGTGCTCGTAGGCTCCAGCGGCTGTGGAAAGAGTACGCTGCTTCGATGTATCAATGCGCTGGAGCCGATACAGGGCGGGAGAATCCGGCTCGGAGGGGAAGAAATAAACGCAAAAAGCCGATCAATCACCCGCATCAGGCAGAAAATAGGAATGGTATTCCAGAATTATGAACTGTTTCCCCATATGACAGTTCTGGATAATATTATGCTGGCGCCCATGAAGGTGCAGGGAAGAAAAAAAGAGGAGATCAGGGAAGAAGCGATACAGCTGCTCGGCCGGGTCGGACTGAAAGAAAAGACCGGATATTTCCCGCGGCAGCTATCCGGCGGCCAGAAGCAGAGGGCAGCGATCGTGAGGGCACTGTGTATGCACCCGGAATTAATGTTGTTTGACGAAGTGACAGCGGCATTGGATCCGGAAATGGTCAGGGAGGTACTGGATGTCATACTGGCGCTGGCAGCCCAGGGGCGGACGATGCTCATCGTCACACATGAAATGCAGTTTGCCCGTGCGGTTGCGGACCGGATCCTGTTCCTGGAAGGCGGAAAGCTGATAGAAGACGCACCGCCGGAGGAATTTTTTGAAAATCCTAGGACAGAGAGGGCAAAGCGCTTTTTAAATACATTTACATTTCAGACAGTGAAAACTAAAGAAAGCAAAAAGGAGACTAAGAAAGATGAAAAAGTTTAATTTGAAGAAGGCAGCAGCACTATTTACAGTAATTACCGCAGCAGTAGCGCTGACAGCATGCGGGAATCCGGAAGTAAAAGCGGATGACAGCGCAAAGGCGGAGAACGATGTGAAGGAGAACAGCAGCAAAGAGACAGAATCGGGTGCTGTATACCGGACATTAGATGAGATAAAAGAAGACGGAACCATCAATATCGGCGTATTCTCGGATAAAAATCCATTTGGATATGTGGATGAAAATGGAGAATATCAGGGATATGATGTATATTTTGCCAACAGGATTGGGGAAGACCTGGGCGTGGATGTTAATTTTGTTTCCACAGAAGCAGCGAACCGCATTGAATATCTGCAGACCGGAAAGGTTGATGTTATCCTGGCAAACTTTACGGTGACAGAGGAACGGGCAGAGGAGGTTGACTTTGCGCTTCCGTATATGAATGTGGCACTGGGTGTCGTGTCACCGGAAGATCAGGTGGTGGAAAGTCTGGACAACTGGGATGATGAACAGCAGATTATCGTCATTTCCGGGACAACAGCCGAGACGTATCTGACGGAAAATTATCCGGATATTCCGCTGCAGAAGTATGATTCCTATGCCACGGCTAAAAATGCCCTGGAAAATGGAAACGGCGCGGCATGGGCAAATGACAACACAGAGGTGATTGCATATGCGCTTCAAAATGAGGGATATAAGGTCGGGATCCCGGAGCTGGGAAGCAAGGATACGATCGCACCGGCCGTATCAAAGGGGAATGAAACACTGCTGACATGGATCAATGAGGAGATAAAGGCATTGGCCGACGAACAGTTCTTCCATGCAGATTACGACGCCACCCTGACAGATACCTATGGAGAGGAATATAAGGAAGAGCTGGTTGTGGAAGGCGGAGAAACCAGCAGATCTTAAGAAACTCAGCCTTCCTGTTTGTGATAGCTGTTTTTACTCTTGACAAGCGGTGTATAATAAAAAGGTAACAGTAAGGTGATACTTAACAACACCTGCTTGCAGAACAAAGCGAAGGCTGTTAAGCAAGATTCAGTATTTGGAGGAAAAGATAAATGAATACTTTAAAAGCTGAAAAGAGAGACTTGTCAATCAAAGCCAAAAAACTCAGGAGAGAAGGATTCGTAACAGGCAACCTGTTCGGCCATGAACTGGAAAAGGCTATTCCGCTGCAACTGGAGAAAGGCGCAGTTGAACAGCTCCTGAAACAAGAAAGAAAAGGCGGCAGGGTCATGCTGGAAGTGGAAGGAAAGACTTACAATGCATTGATTAAAGAAGTAGATTATAATTCATTGAAAAAATATGTCAATGAGATTGATTTTCAGGCATTGGTAAGTAATGAGATGATACATTCTACCGCAGAGATTCACCTGACCAACCTTGAAAAACTGGCTGCAGGAATTCCGCAGCAGATGCTGCATGAGATTTCATTTAAAGCGCTTCCTGCAGCACTGGTAGACAGAGTGGAGATCGATGCCGGGGCTTTGAAGGTTGGAGATACGGTTAAAGTCAAGGATCTGCCGATTGCGCAGAATAAGGATGTCAATCTTATGACGGATCTGGAGACGACAGTTGTCACAGTTACAGAAGCTCATGCTGCCAAGGCAGAAGAAAACGCTGAAGCGGAGAAAGAAGAGGACAAGGCAGAAGAATAAACAGCTAAGGAACTGGGAACAGGATCATAAAGTATATAAAGACACTGTGATCGGGGCAGCCGGCATGAAAAAAATGTGCCGGAGATCGATCACTGGTGTTCCGGGACATGAGCAGGGGCCGCTTGATGAGCGGCTCCTTTCTGGTGGTGCGCCGCCTGTTCTGGGGGGCATTCATCGTGAAATTCTGAACAGGGATATATGCCGGAAATGTTCCCATATAGAAAAGTTTAGGGAGGTGTTTTCATGGATATGGAAGTGATTCGCATCGAAAAACGGTTGTGTCCCTGCTGTATGGAAGAACATGATGTGAAAATGGTTCGTGTGAAGGAGCATACTGTTTTTAAGAATACGCAGGTAGAATATATTGCCTTTTATTTATACTGCGATAATGCGGATGAATTGTATATGGAAGAAGCTATGATCAGTAAAAATGATAAGGCTATGAAGGACGCATATCGGCAATCAGCAGGGCTTCTTACATCAAAAGAAATAAGCGCTGTACGTGGTAAGTATGACATGAGGGTATACTGAGAAAACTGGATTATACTACAGCTTCAATGACTACAAAATAATTTTGGCGTAAAATAGTTTTATTAGAAATTGCTTTGGAAAGGAGGCAGATTATGAAAGAGAGAAAGTTAGCATCCATTCAGTATGTACATCATATCACTCCGATTGAAGGAGCAGACAGAATTGAATGTGTTCATATTCTTGGATGGCAATGCGTTGCCAATAAGGGGCAGTTTCATGTAGGTGACAGCTGTGTATATATGGAAGTAGATTCTTTCCTGCCGATCTGCGGGAAATTTGAATTTTTACGCAGAAGCAGTTATAGAAACAGTCACCTTCTGGGAGAAGGATTCAGGTTGAAAACGCAAAAATTCAGAGGACAGATTTCTCAGGGGCTAGTGATGCCTTTATCAATCTTGCCGGAAGGAGAATATGAGCTTGGTGATGATGTAACAGAAATCCTTGACATCAGAAAATGGGAGGTTGAAGAGCGGGTGACAAGCAGCGGAACCGTAATCGGAGATTTTCCAGATGGGATTTCTAAGACAGATGAACTCCGGGTTCAGTCTTATCCAGATCTGATCAAGGAATTTAAACAGATATCCGGTTACTACATCAGTACGAAAATGGATGGAACCAGTGTGACAATGTATTGGAGAAACGGTCATTTCGGTATCTGTGGCAGAAATTATGAATATGCGGATGATGAAAAATGCGCTATGTGGAAATACGCACATGAACATAAGATACCGGAGCTTTTAGCAGAAAATGATATTCCGGATGTTGCCATTCAGGGTGAATTTTGTGGTGCTGGTATCCAGAAAAACCGTTTGAAGCTTGTCAAACCGGAATGGTATGTATTTACAATAGTCGATCTTAGCACCCGCAGGAGATATTCTCTCCATAGGATGCAGGAGCTCTGCGAAAAAGTACGGTTAAAGATGGTTCCGATTGAGGAGGAAAAAGAGGTATTTCCTTATGATGGAGTGGAGGAGCTTCTTGAAAGGGCAAAAGGAAAATATCCTTCCGGTATGAATAAGGAAGGAATCGTGATACGCCCAATAGAACCGGTATATTCGCCCATAATCGAAGGACCGCTGTCAATGAAAGTATTGAATAATGATTATCTGCTGAAGGAATAGATTTGAGAGCAAATGGGAGGCAACAGATTATGGCAGCATACAAAAATGGAAATTTGAATATTCCCGTAAATGATATCCAAAGGCCACCGCATAACGCATATCCCTCTGATACAGGCGGATTTCGTCCGGTAAGTTATATAAAGAGATCTGTTTCCGAGTTTGAACAGGAGGACAGGAAGAAACTGAAAGAAATCGACGATCCAAATAAAGCCCCGAAATTGAAAGATCATAAGAAAAACATTCTTCGTTTTTAAGATGCTTTATCCGATGTTAAATTTGCATAAGCTGAAAAGAAACCTGCATTGTGCCTGATGGCCGGGGCAGGTTTTTTCATGCTTTTCGGCACAATTTTAATTTTAAAAAAATATGTTCTGCGTTTTTCTCTGAATCGTGATACAATAAAAAAGTGGGAGTTTAGGATTTTAATTTCTGCTCACACAAAATAGGAGGAAGGGGGGGATTCCGATGGAGAGGAAAAAACAGAGTACCTCAGACCGGAAATATACAACCGGGTTTCTATAGTCCAGAGCTGCGCTTACATTTACTTCTTAATTCGGGCGGACCGCGCCTGATTCAACGAAAAAAGAAAGGAATGCGGGATTGATGAAATCTGCCTGTGGTTATGGACTCTTTCGGCAGCAGGCCGCAGCCATACCTGCTGTCTGCCGCTGTTTTTGAGAATAACATCAGTTATGAACGACAGATTAACTGAGCCGGATGATTCAATCCGTGCATAAGGCAAAATGAAATCATATGAATATGACAGAACTGCAAAATACGAATTATGGAAGGGGAGCAGTTTATTTGGCAAAGCCTGCGCAGCCATCCGGGAAACAGCCGCAGAGGTCTTTTTCACAGATGGCAGACGCACAGCTGAAGCTGGGATATCAGTATTACACAGTGGATCTGATCAGCGGGCAGGAGTTATATATGAATTATGACGAAAGCTCCACGGAGGAGGATCCCGTCATACTGGCGGAAGGGATCGATATTCACGGCAATGCCTTCCGCCAGAAAATCCATTTGAATGAGATTGATGTGAAAAATGCGTCTCTTGCGGAAATGACTGCTCTGAACCTACATCTGGGAAAGCAGGGAGACCAGGCGATAAAATCTCATTACAGCTTTCCGCTGGAAACTTTAAGCAGCCAGTGCAATCTGACCGATAAAATGGATTTTGAACAGTATTTCCAGCAGAACAACAAAAAACTGCAGTCAGCAGGCTGCAGAAAAGAAGTCGAGCTCTATAAAAGTGAACTGGAGAGATATCTGTTTTTCCAGAAGGGCGGAAAGCTTCGTAAAAATAAGGCGCACGAGCATGTCCTGTTTGAAAAGGAAGAAACGAATAAGACGGGCATATTCAGCAATAAGACACTGGCTGAGGCAGCAGGGGTTAAGCTGGATCCGGAGATGGACTGGGAATCCGATGGTACAGATGTTCTTTCGGAGGAACAGATTCGTTATCTGCAGGAAAAATATGACGTGGAGGATCTGAGTGAAGAAGATTACCGTGGTCTTTTAGAGGAATTAACGAAAATGAATGTCATTTCCGGAGAGGATGCAAAAAAGCAGTTTGAGCTGCGTATGGCTCCGTGCATTGCTATGGTCATGCCTGCCTATGGTAATACTCTGGCTCCAGAAGGGGATGATTCACGTAATTATCTGCTAAAATTGCAGAAAGAAACAGACTATACGGAGTTTGTGCTGGACATGATCCGGCAGGGAAAGTGCTCGGTCAGTCCAGAAAGCTCGTTGGATTCTGTCCGCAGATTTTATGAAAAGGAACAGGAGTATCACAAAAAAATAGAGGAAATATTCCGGCAGTTGCAGAGAACCCCTTCCCGAACAGAAGATACTTCCGGCGACCAGGGAGGCACATGATGGATTACATACGTGCGGTAGAAATTCTGCCGCGGGAATTGATCGAACAGCTGCAGCAATATGCAGACGGCGCTGTGATCTACATTCCGAAAAAGGAGGAGGAAAAGAAGGCCTGGGGAGAGCAGACAACGACGAAGAAGGAGCTTGCAAGAAGAAATGAAAAAATATATGCCGATTTTCTGAGAGGAAGCTCCGTCAAAGAACTGGCAGAAGAATATTTCCTCGCTGAAAAAAGTATCCAGCGGATCATCCGCCAGGAAAAAAACAAATCTGATGAAAGCTTTTAGAATCTAAAATCATGTATGATGCAGGAAAAAGGAGGGCGTTTTTCTCACCGCCCTCCTTTTTGGCGCGCCCGATGGGCGCTTCCAATTCACCGCGTTTCAGTAAATCTGCCGAATTTCTTATAAGTATCTTCCTTTATTATTTAGATTTATCTATAGAAAAACTTAAGAATTGCCTGATATTCTAATATCATCAAAAAAGTAACACAAAAAAGTAAGATGAAAAAGCAAGATTTGAAAAATCTGCCGGCTGAGGCTTCAAACAGACGGCAGATTTCAAGAGGAGGAGGGGCATCATGAAGTACATCACATTTGCAATTCCCTGCTACAATTCGCAGGATTATATGGAGCGCTGCATCAATTCTCTGGTAAAGGGAGGAGAGGACGTGGAGGTCCTGGTCATAGACGACGGTTCCATGGACAGTACCGGAGAGATCGCGGACGCATACGAGAGGAAATATCCTGGTATCGTTAAGGCAATCCACCAGGAAAACGGAGGCCACGGAGCAGGAGTCAACAAAGGTCTGGAGCTTGCCCGGGGACAGTATTATAAAGTCGTAGATTCGGACGACTGGTTGGAAGAATCGGCATATCGAAAGCTTCTGGCAAAGGTCAGGGAAGTCTGCGATGCCGGAAACCCGGAAGAGATGCCGGACCTGTTCGTCTGCAACTACGTGTATAACCATCTGGACGAGGGAACATCCAGGGAAATGAACTACCGGAATGTATTTCCGGCAGATACGCTGTGTACCTGGAATGACATCAATCATTTTTCACCGTCCCAGTATCTGATCATGCACGCACTGGTCTACCGGACAGAGGTGCTGCACCAGTCCGGAGTCCGGCTGCCGGAGCATACATTTTATGTAGATAATCTGTTCGCGTACCAGCCCCTTCCCTATGTGAGGAAGCTGTACTATATGGATATTGCCCTGTATCAATACTATCTGGGGCGGGAGGACCAGTCCGTCAATGAAAAGGTGCTGATGCGCCGGATCGATCAGCAGATCAGGGTGACGGAGCTGGTGGCGCAGTGCATGGATCTGGATGAGGTGGCAGAGCAGTATCCGAAGCTGGCGGTGTATATGCGGAGAAATATTTCTATTATGATGGCAATTTCTTCGATCCATCTGCTTCTGATCAATTCCAAGGAAGCATATACAAAGAAAAAGAACCTGTGGAGCGGCATCAAATCCAATGACCGCAGGCTGTATTACCGTCTGAAATTCGGGACCATCAGCGGGCTGACCGATCTGCCCGGAAAGCTGGGAGGGAAGCTGACCATCGGCGGATACCGTCTGGCGAAAAAAGTATATCAGTTCCAGTAGAGCCTGGAGCGTGATGGGCGAAGCAGATTTGGCGGAAGAAAGGATTGGGAAGCGGCAATGCTTCACAGACCGCACGTTCAGATTACAGGGTAGATAAGTGCATAAAAAGACAGCAAGGGGGAAGGACAGTGGCGCGGATTTACATAGCATTGGTAGACACACCGGGGATTTTTGCGTATCTCATACGGCGTTTTTTAAAACAGAAATATATCCATGTGGCGATCTCCATGGATGCGGAACTGGAGGAAGCGTACAGCTTCGGAAGGCGGAACCCGTTTATCCCGGTGATTGCGGGATTCGAAAAGGAAAACAAGAGAAAGATCCTGCGCGCCTTTCCGACTGCGGATTATATGATCTGCGAAATGGAATGCACAGGGCAGCAGAAGGAGCAGATCCGGCAGACGCTGGAACAGGATATGCGGGACCGTTTCCATTATCATTACGCGGTGCTGGGACTGCCATTTATCCTGTGCGGCAGGCCCTTTTACCAGAAGAACCATTACACCTGTTCCTCCTATATTGCAAGATTATTATCGGAAAATGGGATCCAGGTTTCGGAAAAGCATTTCTCATTGGTGACGCCCAGAGACTTTTATGAATATCCGGACAAAGAGATTCTGTTCGAAGGTGCCCTGGAGGAGATCGTACATCCGGAGGAATCCTGGAAGCTTCGGAAACCGGAGGCTGTATATGAATACTGACAGAAAGCAGAGAATCCAAAAAAACCTGATCAATTATACGATATTTCTCCTGATCATGGGACTGACTTTTTATACCGTGCTGCATGGACAGGACTGGAACCAGATCTGGGAGGCGCTCAAAGGGCTTTCCTTTCCCTGTCTGCTGCTGATCCTTGCGGCCGCATTATTTTTTGTATGCGCGGAAGGGAGCATGATCTGGTATCTCCTGCGGATGATCAACCCGGACAGCAGCGGGCTCGGCAAATGTATCTCCTATTCCTTTATCGGATTTTTTTATTCCGGCATCACACCCTCCTCAACCGGGGGACAGCCGGTGCAGCTTTACTATATGAAGAAGGATGGAAATGCGCTTTCAGACAGCTCGGTCGTCCTGATGACGGTTGCGCTGCTCTATAAATTCGTGCTTGTGATCATCGGGTGTGCCATGTTGGTCTTCTGGTATGGCCCGCTGAGATCCTACCTTCGGAAATATTTCGGCCTTTATATCTTGGGGCTTGCGCTGCATGTGATTCTGGTGGCCGTGCTGCTGGCGGTCATGCTTGCGCCGGAAGCAATGAAGAAGCTGATCTTTCAGATCGAGCATTTCCTGACACGGATTCGGATCTTGAAGCCGTCAGCCGGAAGGGCGGAAAAGATCCGTCAGTTTATCGGCGGTTATCAGGACGCGGTCCATTTTCTGGCAAAACAGAAGTACAGGATGCTGCTGGTCCTGGGAATCACATTTCTGCAGAGGTGCAGCCTGTTCTTCCTGACCGGGCTGGTGTATCTGGGCTTTTCCCAGCAGGGAACCAGCCTTCTGACGGTGATGCTTCTGCAGGCTTCGGTGTCCGTGGCGGTGGATATGCTTCCCCTTCCGGGGGCGCAAGGGATCACGGAGCTGATGTACTGCCGGGTGTTCAGCCATGTGTTTTCACAGGCATGTCTCATGCCGTCGCTGTATGTGGCGAGGGGGAGCAGCTTCTATTTCGTGCTGATCGTCAGCCTTCTTGTGGCAATGAAGCGGTCCGGCGCAGAGGGGAGAAGGTGAAAGACAGGCAGTGCCTGAGAACTGCAGAACGCAGGTATATCTTATGAAATGGCCGAATGGCCAGAATCAAAAATATGTAAAGCGGGGAATCATATAGCGGTTTCCTGCTTTACATATTTTTTTGATGCTATTCTTCTTCCACAAATTCGTCTTTTCCAAGTCCGCATACCGGGCATACCCAGTCATCCGGAAGATCTGCAAATTCGGTGCCGGGCTCGATTCCGTTGTCCGGATCACCCACTTCGGGATCATAGATATATCCGCAGGGCTCACATACATAGCGTTTCATGATCAATACCTCCTTGCTTATTTTCATGTACTCTCAAAAGGGAAATGGTTACAGGCCACACCTGAATCAGGCGTGCCATGCAACGGGAAATTCCCTGATTCGATACAATATCAGTATAACGCGTGGGCGGATGATTATGCAAGCATTCTTTCCTATTCTACCGGAAACTTCTTCGAATTTTTTGATGGGATAAAAAACTCCGGGGGACGCACACTTTTGTAAAGTTCCGCAACTTTAAATATGAAATCTCGTAAGACCATTGACAAATAAAGGAAATGCGGTGAAAATATGATAAAAGGGAGTTTGAGGGAATACGAATCTACGATATCAGGAGGCAGATTATGACAAGAACATTGAAGAAGAGGCCATTTTACGGAAGCCAGTCACAGGAGATTGCAGCTTATGAGGCGCCTCACCGCGCAGTGGCGAGAAAAGCAGCAGCCGAAGGGATCGTACTGCTGAAAAATGAAAATCAGACCCTTCCTCTTGCGAAGGGGAGCCGGATCGCGCTCTACGGCCCGGGGGCGACCCACATGATCAAGGGCGGTACAGGATCCGGGGATGTCAACGAGAGAGAGGTTGTGAACATTTACCAGGGACTGCTGAACGCCGGCTATACCGTGACGAGCAGGGACTGGATCGACGCCTATGACAGGATCTATACGGATGCAAGGAACACATGGCGGGACGGGATTCTGGAACGGGCGAAGGAAGAAGCATTTTTTGACGCGTACTCGACCAGCCCGTTTTTTGTGCCGGACGGCCCGGATGTGGAAAAGACAGACGCGGACATTGCGGTTTACGTGCTGAGCCGCGTGGCCGGAGAAGGGGCGGATCGGTTCAATGAGAAGGGGGATTTTTATCTGACAGACCAGGAAGCAAAAAATATCCGGGATATCTGCGGTTTTTATGAAAAGGTGATCCTCGTGATCAATACCGGCGGGCTTGTGGATCTTTCTTTCATGGATCAGTATGAAAATATCGGCGCCATCCTGTACCTGGTTCAGCCGGGCATGGAGGGCGGCAATGCCCTCGCGGATGTGCTCTCCGGTCAGGCAGTGCCAAGCGGTAAAATGACGGATACTTGGGCGGAGAAGTACGAGGATTATCCCAATGCCATGACATTTTCCCATATGAATGGAAATGTGGATCAGGAAAAATACGAAGAAGGCATTTATGTAGGCTACCGCTATTTTGATTCGTTCCAGATCCCGGTCAGATACAGTTTCGGATTCGGCCTGTCTTATACGGATTTTCTGATCAAGACGGAAAAGGTTACGGCAGGAGCGGAAGTGACGGCGGAGGTAAAGGTGACCAATACCGGGAAACTGTACAGCGGAAAGGAAGTGGTGCAGGTCTACGCATCGGCGCCTGTCGGGAAGCTGGAAAAGGAGAGTCGCAGGCTGTGCGGTTTTGCAAAGACCGGCCTGCTGGCTCCGGGAGAGAGTGAGACATTGACGATCCGTTTTCCTGTTTACCGGATGGCATCCTATGACGAGTCCTCAGCGGAATGGTTGCTGGAACGCGGAACCTACGGCGTATGGATCGGGAATTCCCTGGCTGACAGCAGGATGGAAGCGATGCTTGTGCTGGAAGAAGAGAAGGTACTTTCCAGAGTGAAGAATATCTGCCCGCTCCGGGAAGAACTGAATCTGCTCTCGATTCCAGAGGAAAAAAGAACTGCGCGTTATGAAGCAGATCTGGAATCCGGACGCAGGAATGGGGCTGTGGAAATCCCACTGGACCTTTCCGGAGTGGAAACCGAAGTCATTGACTACGAAGCGGCTTATGAGCCGGAGGACGACGAGGCGGCGCAGATCGTAAAAGGTCTGGACACTGAGCAGCTCATCCGTCTGGCCACAGGGGAGCCTGCCAAGGGACAGGGAAGCAACCTGGGATCCGCAGGCGTCTCCGTACCGGGCTCTGCGGGAGAGACAAGCACTGCAGCCTTTGAGCAGGGTGTGGCAAATATCGTGCTGGCGGACGGCCCCGCAGGCTTAAGGCTGATGCAGACCTATGGGGTGAAGGACGGTGTGATCCGGATGCCTTCCTTTGAGGCCAGCTTTGAGCACGGCTTTTTCAGCCAGGGATTCCAGGCAGAGGGAACGCCTTATTATCAATATTGTACGGCGATTCCGGTGGGAACCATGCTGGCTCAGACCTGGAATGAAAAGCTGATCGAAGAAACGGGCACCATGATCGGAGAAGAGATGGAGCATTTTGGCGTGACGCTCTGGCTGGCGCCGGGCATGAACATCCACAGAAACCCGCTGTGCGGAAGGAACTTCGAATACTATTCCGAGGATCCGCTGGTCAGCGGAAAGATTGCCGCGGCCATGACAAAGGGTGTGCAGAGTGTTCCGGGATGCGGCACCACCATCAAGCATTTTGCGTGCAACAATCAGGAGGACAACAGGATGGGCTCCGACAGCGTCCTGTCTGAGCGGGTCCTGCGGGAACTCTACCTGAAAGGCTTTGAGATTGCCATCCGGGAATCCCACCCTATGTCCATTATGACCAGCTACAATCTGATCAACGGTATCCATGCCGCCAACTGCAGGGATACCTGTACGGCTGCCGCGAGACAGGAATGGGGATTCGACGGCGTGATCATGACCGACTGGACGACCACGGAGCATGGAGAGGACTGTACGGCGTCCGGCTGTATGCGCGCGGGAAATGACCTTGTCATGCCGGGACAGTTTTCAGATCATGACAATATGAGAAAAGAGCTGGAACAGGGGACTCTGAAAGAGGAGGATCTGAGGAAATGTATCACCAGGCTGGTGAGGGTTGTGCTGCGGTCCGGGCTGTATGAGACGACAGAATAAGCGGGACACTATATTCAGTCGATTTTCTTGCCAGTAATTAGAGACTGTGATAAGGAACTGATAATAAATAATTTGAGCAGATTGAGCAGATTGAGCAGAATAATTATTATCAGTTCCTTAAGAGTTGTAGCCACTTATTTTCCTGCAGCTCCTTAATTCAGGCGTGGCTTCGGAATCGCATTTCATCTCACTGGTGCTCTCATTCAATTCATTTAATAAATGATATTTCACATCCGTTATATGCTGACGAAAATGATTTTTCTGCGCGTTCTCTATGGAAAGAATACGAAATAGCTTACGCTCCAGTTCTTGAATCAATTTCCGATTTTTAATAATATAATGCTGACCGTTTCCACCTACATGAATTTCATCTATGTATCTGTCTATCATCGGAATTGCATCACTGATAAAAAAGATTGACTGAGAAGTTGTCCGCCCAATATGGTAATAACAGGAGCGGATATCTTTTTCAGGAAGATTCAGATAAAAATTCAGTCTTAGCCCACGTTCAATCATAATAACTGCTCCTTCTAATAAAAAGAACCTCCGGTTCACACCGGAGGCTGATAAACAATGTTTCTTTGCCGCACATTGTGAAGCGTGTTTGAATAAACAATGTTTCCTTGCCGTACATTGTGAAACGTATTTGAATAAACAGTGTTTTTCTGCCGCACACTGTAAAGCGCTTTACAAATTTATTATATACAGTTTGATAAAAAAATACAATAGAAAAAACGAATTCTCAAAAAATATAATGAAAGTTGTTTTTTTCCACAGATAGATTGTTATATATCATAGATGCATCACAAGAAGAGAGGAAGTGGGTCACGCGTGTCTGCCGGCAATTTGCTGAACCACATTTTATACAAGGATGGATATCTGGAAAAATTAATCACAGAAAACTATGAATCCATTTACAAATACTGCTGTTATCATCTGAACCAGCGTCAGGCCGCGGAGGATCTCACGCAGGAGGTATTCCTGAAATTTTTGAACAATCTGGACCATTACCGGGATCATGGAAAAATAAAAAATTACCTCTATGTGATCGCCGGAAATCTGATCCGAAATTATTATAAGACACTGGGGATCATGGCAGTGACATTGTGGATGTCCTCGATCTTTAAGAATGCGTATGGAGTGATCGTAGTGGCGTTCCTGCTGCTGATCGTTCCATCGTTTCTGCAGGCGGGATTCAGCGGATACCTGCTGCAGCATATCCTGGCCCTGCTGCCGTCGAATATCATGGGCTTTACCTTTAAAGATTATACGGCGTATGCTGTCGGCGGAAAGATGATAAGCTGCCTGTCCATGGATCTGATCGTCAATGGGGCGGCGGCGGTGATATTTTCCGCGGCGGGGTATGGGATATTCCGGAAGCATCAGGTCAATAAATAAAGGTATACTGAGCAATCTTAAACAAAAGAATTAAAAGAAGATGACAACTTTTCTATTGTATTTAATATGTCTTCGGTGCTGCAATTTATCCGGTTTTTCTGATAAGCGTGAAACGCGCCATAGACATGGTATGTGACCGTAGGTCGGAAAGCTGCGTTTTTTGCCAGTTCGGGATGTTGCTGTATGATAAAATGCACCAGTTCTTTTTCGATGCTCTCAGGGAGTACGTTTTCTCTTGAGCCGGAAAACAGTATGTCTATCAGATTTTCCTGCTCGAAAATAGCTGTGATCATGTCTTTTGTAAATTTTGCAGGATCAGTCAATATCAGTTCTGTCTGTTCTATGCTTTGGATAACGCTGCTGATGACCTTCTGTTCTAAAGCGGCGGAAAGGTCGTAGATGTCTTTATAATGCAGGTAAAAAGTGGCTTTGCTGATTTCGGCTGATTCTGCCAGTTCTTTAATTGTGATTTTTTCCAAAGGATTGTGCGCTCTCAACTGTAAAAATGCGTTTTGTATGCTGCGGATGGTTTTTTTCTCCCGAATATCCATGGTAGCCTCCTTGTTTATAGACATTTTCCCCAAAAAGTACAATATCTTACTTTTCGCTTGTATTGCAGATAGGAATAGGACATAGTTTCCATTAAAATAATGATAGGACAATAATAGACACAAGTCAATTATATTTTGTGAGGAGGATTGGATATGGACATGCTTGGATTTTATACAGGACAGATATTTGATGCATATGAATATCTTGGGGCGCATATGACAGCGGAGGGTGTCCTGTTCCGGACATTTGCTCCGAGTGCAGCAAAAGTGAGTATCCTGCATGGTGACAGGGAGATACCCATGGAGAAAATCTATGACGGGAATTTTTATGAGCTTTTTCTGAAAGGAGCCAGAGAAGAAGAAAGCTATGAATACAGGATTTATGGGCAGGACGGGGGAATTGTAGATCATTGCGATCCATATGGCTATGGTATGGAATTGAGACCGGCGCATAGATCTGTCATCCGGAATCTGCATGCTTATCAGTTCCATGATGCGAAGTGGATGAAAGCAAGATCAGAAATGAAGAATAAGCCGCTGAATATTTATGAACTTCATCTTGGTTCATGGAGAAGAAAAGGGGGTGCGGATGGATGGTATCGTTATGAGGAGCTGGCAGATGAACTGATTCCGTATCTGAAAGAGAATGGATACAACTATGTAGAGTTCATGCCGCTTTCCGAGCATCCATGTGATGAAAGCTGGGGCTATCAAAACACCGGGTTTTATGCTCCGACCAGCCGGTACGGAACTGCGGCAGGACTGATGGAACTGAATGACAGGCTGCATCAGAGCGGGATTGGTGTGATCCTTGATTTTGTGCCTGTCCATTTCGCTATTGATGCATACGGACTTGCAAAATATGACGGCTTTGCCCTGTATGAGTATCCCTATTCCGATGTGGGGGTAAGCGAATGGGGCAGTTACAACTTCATGCATTCCAGAGGGGAAGTCAGGAGTTTTTTGCAGTCGAACGCCAATTACTGGCTGAAGGAGTACCACTTTGACGGGCTGCGTATGGATGCGATCAGCCGGATCATCTACTGGCAGGGGGATGAAAGCCGTGGGGAGAATGGGAATGCCGTCGATTTTATCAAGGTGATGAATAAGGGGGTAAAGGAGCGGAACAAAGGCTGTATGCTGATTGCAGAGGATTCCACAAATTATCCGGGTGTGACTATGGAAGTGGATCAAGGCGGTTTGGGATTTGATTATAAATGGGACATGGGTTGGATGCATGATACATTGGAATTTTTTAAACTGCCGCCGGAGCAGCGCGTTGAAGGATACCATAAGCTGACATTTTCCATGATGTATTACTATAATGAGCGTTACCTTCTTCCTTTTTCACACGATGAGGTCGTGCATGGCAAGGCAACAATCCTGCAAAAAATGAACGGGCAGTATGAGGACAAATTCCCACAGGCCAGGGCGTTGTATGTTTATATGATGACGCATCCGGGGAAAAAACTGAATTTTATGGGAAACGAGATAGGCCAGCTCCGTGAGTGGGATGAAAAGCGGGAGCAGGATTGGGAGCTGTGCAGATATCCGGCACATGATTCTTTCCACCATTTCATGCAGGAATTGAACCGGATTTATCTGGAACATCCGGCATTATATAGGCAGGACTATGAAAAGGAAGGTTTTTGCTGGCTGGACTGTCAGCAGGAAAAACGGTGCATTTATGTAATGCAGAGAAGGAGTCCGGAGGAAAGGATAATTGCAATATTGCATTTTGGCAGCAAGAGGCAGCAGATGTATCAGATGGATCTGTTTGGTGCGCACAGAATCAGTATTCTGATACATAGTGAATGGGAACGGTTTGGAGGTACGGTCAGGACGGAAGAAAAAAGCTGTGTTCTGCGGAATCACAAACTGATCTGCCGGTTGGAACCGTTCTCGGCTGTTCTTTTGGAGGTTCAATAAAACTGTATTTTTGTATGAGGAAAGGTAAAGGGCATTCCGCCGCTTATCGGCGGCGATGCTCTTTTCTGTAGTTATAAGGGGTCACGCCATATTGTTTCTTAAAAATAGTCTGAAAATAAGGCTGTGATGAGAAGCATAGGTATTCACTGATCTCACTGATGGATTTCTCGGAATAGGCCAGCAGGCTTTTCGCTTCTTCTAACTTTCGCCGCATAATAAAATCTGAAAGATTAAATCCCAGTTCCTTTTTAAATTTTTTAGATATAAGCGAAGTGCTCTTCCCAATGGCATCGGCTACATCTGTTACAGATATGGGCTGGTTTGTATGGGTAGAAATAAACTGGATGCTCTTAAATACATCTATTGACATACCGGCAGGAATTTTATTTTCAGAGACACGTCTGGCAAAATCCAGGATGGCTTTGTAAAGAAGAATGCTAATTGCCTTTGTAGAGGTATTCTTTTCACATTCCAGGATATAGGTATCACTCAACTGATAAGCTGTCTCTATGTCAAGCCCGCCATAAATGCTGTATCTTGTGACCAGAGTTATGGTGGCGATAAATTGGTTTTTTTCCTGGCGGAGGGGAGTTTCGCTCATGATGCCGGAATGGACATTATAGCTGTTCTGAAGAAGCTTTTCCAGTCTCTCAACATTTCCTTCTTCAATATAATGGCACATTTTCTGTTCAAATTGAAAAGTATTATGAAAGCTGTTCGCTTCCTTCGCCTCATAAAGGCTGGAATAGAGATTTTTGTTGATTGCATTGGATGAAAAGAATGGACTGGCCATGAGGCTGTCAGAGGGATCGGCCAGTTCATCATTAATATGGGCATTCAGGACAGACATCAGGTATAGAAATTGCTTTAGGGAAAAGGTGGGGGTTATGTGAAAAAAATTATCAATATCTGTTTTGTGTTTTGTGGAAATAGTGAATTCAGACATGATTTTCAGCAGCATGCTATGGTTAGGAATCACTGTACATACAGGACCGACAAAAACAGAGCCGCCGACAGGCAGACTGCGAACCATGCCGCAATAAACGTTGCTTTCTGTAATAAAAAAATCTATGTTCTTTTGTGGCTGTGAAAATAAGTAAAGAAAATAGTCCATAAAAGGATATCCCTGTGTCTCAGGGAACTGAAAAACAGGACTGTTGTTTTCGTAATAGCAAAGAGGCAAGTATGTTGCTTCATAGAAAATTTTAAGGTAAGAAATAATATCTTTCATGGAAATACTCCTTTTCCTGCCGGATTTTGTATAGATATTGCTCAATTTTATAATATTTTGCCGGATATTGCAATACAAAAAAGCAAATGTTTTATAGAATAATATTGATAAAAATAAGCGCTTATATAAATTTAAATGAAAAGCTCCGATAACAATATAATCAGAGTGTTAACAAAAAAACAAAAAGGAGGCAGATGAAATGAATGAAAAACTGAAGATGAGGGAGAAATTAGCTTATGCGCTGGGCGATGTGGGAGGCAACTTTGTATGGACAACGATCAGCATGTTTTTAACATTATATTATACGGACAGTGTTGGGATCAGCGCAGGTGTGGTAGGAACGATCATGTTGTTTACCCGGCTGTTTGATGGCGTCACTGATTTGGCATTTGGCAGCGTTATTGACCGCACAAATACAAAAATGGGAAAGGCGAGGCCTTGGATTCTTCGGTCGACGCCGCTGATGGCAATCGGTTTGATCCTGCTGTTTAATGTGCCGAATGGTTTTAGTGAAAATGGAAAGATTATTTATGCAGTGCTCACATACGTGTTTGTTGCAGCGATTGCCTATACGATCAGCGGTCTTTCCTACAGTGCGCTATTATCCCTGATAACAGAGGATTCCGCAGAGCGTGCTTCAATTAGTTCAATAAGATTTTTGCTTGTTACGATAATAGCCGTTCTGATTTCATCTCTTACCATGCCGATGGTGAATGCGATAGGTTGGAGGAGCGTTTCTGTTATATATGCTGTTTTATCGGTAGTTTGTTTTCTTTTAACAGTATTTGGTACAAAGGAGAGGGTCGTTTCACAAAGTGGAATAGATGACAAGGATAAAATGCCGGTATTGGAAGGGTTTAAATGTTTATTTAAAAACAGGTATTTTTACTCGATCATGCTGCTTTTTATTGTGATTTATATGAAGAATGGCGTTAACACCGGAATTGGGATTTATTATCTAAGAGATGTGATGGGAAATGAGAATCTAATGGCTTTGTTTAGCATGAGCAGTACACTCCCGTTGCTTATTGGCTTTCCTTTATTTCCTGTATTTGTCAGGAAATTTGGTAAATGGAAATGCATGATGGCAGGCGCGGCAATCATTATTTTAGCCTCAGCTGCAGTTATCATAAATCCATATAGTATCCCGGTTGTTATGATAAGCAGTATGCTTAGCTGCATTGCATCAATACCACTCAGCGCCGGATTATTTGCATTGGTAGCAGACGGTGTTACATACGGAGAATGGAAAAACGGAGTCCGCCAGGATGGTTTGTTTAACAGTGCGACAAGTTTTGGCACTAAAGTAGGAACTGGCCTTGGTACAGCCATTCTTGGCTGGGGGCTGGAATTGGGAGGCTATCAGGCAACTGCGGCTGTGCAGTCGGCCGGAACCATCCGGGCTATTATCTTTATAGGTTACGGAATTCCGATCATATGTATGATTTTGGGGATTGTATTTCTCAGCTTTAGCAATATTGATAAAATTTATCCACAGATTGAAAAGGATCTTGCCGCAAGACGGTCAAGCGGTAAAAATGGTACGGGAATCATTATGGAAAAAGAGGCTTGCGGTAAAGAGGGTAGGTGATAAAATGAAGCAGGCATATAATCCGTTTTTACCATTAAATGAATATATCCCGGATGGGGAGCCGCATGTATTTGGAGACAGGGTATACTTATATGGCTCCCATGACAGGGAAAATGGTGAAACTTTTTGTGAACAGGAGTATTTTATATATTCGGCGCCGGTGGACAGGCTTTGGGATTGGACAACAAAAGGTGCAAGCTATTTTGGCAGGCAGGATCCGATGGCAACGGATGAAAGATATTATTTATATGCGCCGGATGTAGTAAAAGGGAACGATGGAAGATACTATCTGTATTATTGTCTTTCCGGGAAAGCGGGCGCAGGGGGCTATGACGGTCCGGTCAGTGTTGCTGTATGCGATTCGCCGGATGGGAAATATGAGTTTTACGGCCATGTACATTATGCCAATGGGGAAATCCTTAAAAGGTATGTTCCATTTGATCCGGCGGTACTGAATGACGATGGGGTGATCCGCCTGTACTATGGAACAGGTTTTGCGTTTGCAGATATGAAGTGTGGGCTGAACAGATGGCTGTTTGATAAGATTGAAGCAAAGATGTTTTCAAAAACGGTACAAGAATTGCATCAAGAGGAGGTAATGGGCGCAGTGACATGTGTACTGGAAGACGATATGGTCACTGTAAAGACCGGGCCTGTTAAGATTATACCGGCAAAGGTGAAAGGCACAGATTTTGAAGGCCATGGTTTCTTTGAGGCCAGCAGCATCCGGAAGATTGGAAGGACGTATTACTTTATTTATTCGTCACAAAAAAGCCATGAGTTATGTTATGCAACCAGCGAATATCCGGATAAGGAATTTCAGTATCGGGGTACGATAATCTCCAATGGCGACGTTGGATTAAACGGAAGAGATGAAAAGAATTCCCTTAACATGATGGGAAATAATCATGGAAGTATAGAAAATATAAATGGACGCTGGTATGTGTTTTATCATCGGCCGACAAATAAAAGCAGCTATAGCCGGCAGGCATGTGCGGAGCCGATTAAAATCCTGGAGGATGGCACAATAGAGCAGGTTCCTATGACAAGCTGTGGCTTAAATGGAGGCAGCCTGAAGGGGAGTGGGAAATACCCGGCGGCGATATGCTGTAATTTGACGAATGGAAAGATGCCCCGCCCTATTAACGGAATTGTTAAGAAGCAGATTCCTTATATAAAAGGGAAAAACGGGAAAACGATCGTCAGCGATATCACACATGGAACAGTTATTGGATATAAGTATTTTGATTTTCAAGGAAAAACAAAGATAAGTGTGCATGTCAGAGGAGGTTCCGGTAAAATGCTGGTCAAGACGGGGATTGATGGAAGACTGGCAGGCTGTATACAGATCACTGGGGGCGGGGACTGGCATGACTGTAGTACGGTTGTTGATTTCATGCCGAATGACAAGGAACTGTTTTTTGAATATCAGGGAAAGGCAAAGATAGAGTTTTCGGGCTTTGAATTAAGTGTCGAGGAAGAAAGTCCGGCACATCTTTGAGCTGGGTGGAATACGGTGTTAGAGATTGCAAAGATATTTCAGGCAGGAATGGTCTTACAGAGAGAAAAAACATTAAAGATATGGGGAAATGGAAATCCTTCTGAAAAGATTCAGGTGATGCTTCAAGGGAAAAGAACGGAAACAGTCGTAAATGCAGACGGCAGGTGGGAACTCTCTTTCCCACCTTTGAAGGAATCCTGCAATGAGACGATGTATGTACAGGGAAAAGAAGAACAGATAGAAATAAAGGATATTGCGGTCGGGGAGCTTTTTGTAGCGGCAGGGCAGTCCAATATGGAATTTTGGATGAAATATGAAAAGCATTATCAGAAAATGCTGGAAAAGTGTGAAAATCCTAATATCCGTTTTTATGATACGCCCAAGCTTGCATATGCCGGTCAGGAAAGAGACTTTGATTACCATAACGTAGGGGTTTGGCGGAAAGCATCAAAGAAAGATTTACAATTTTTTTCTGCGGTGGGATACTACTTTGCAGAAAAACTGGAAAAGGATATGTCGGTTCCTGTGGGTATCATTGGATGTAACTGGGGCGGAACGAAGTCACTTGCATGGATGAAGGAGAATCATGCAAGGGAACTGCAAAAAGAACAGACAGAGGAATTTGAAAATGGATTGAATGGGCGGAGTTATGAAGAATTCTGCAGGCTGGCAGCGGAGAATCCTGCAAATGATATGGGAAACAGCATGAGTAATCCATTTAATGAATTTATGCTGCCGAGGACGCCGTCATGGGATGAAATCATGGAATTTTTCAAGCAAACGGCAGCCGGGGAGAGCATGGCGCAGCCAGGGCCGCAGGACGCACCGGGAGCATTATATCGGCATATGGTAGAAAAGATTGCTCCTTATACGGTCAGGGGGATCCTATGGTATCAGGGAGAAAGCGATGATGCAACATATGAAGTGCAGAGAAAATATAAAAAGGCTTTGGACACGATAAAGGAAGACTGGAGAGACGCATGGAATGACTGCCTGCCGTTTTTGGTTGTACAGCTTCCGGGTTATCGTTCATGGCTTGGATTTGAAAGCAAAGGCTTTCATATTATCCGTGAATGCCAGCAGGATTCTGTAGATGAGGATGGAAACGCATATCTCTGTTCGATTTCTGATGCGGGAGAGGAGCTGGATATCCACCCAAAGGATAAAACGGTGGTCGGCGAAAGGCTTGCATTGTTAGCTGAAAAACATATATTTGGGAAAGACATTCTGGCAGATGCCCCCAGATTGGAAGCAATAAGGCGTGAGGGAAGCAAAGTAATTATTTCATTCGAAAATGCAGAAGGCGGTTTGCGTCAGAAAGGAAGTCAGATCAATGCACTTACAGTAGAATGCGGGGGGCAGGAAATTGACTATGTGGCAGAACTGTCAGATAAGGATCTGATTCTGTCGTTACCTGCTGGGAATTATGATGAGATTACCGTGAAATTTGCGCGTACACAATGGTATCAGGTTAATTTGTATAACAAAGCGGGAATCCCCGCAATTCCATTCGAAGCGATATGCTGATGAGAAATATTTTTTGAAAGGGAGAATTGGCAATTATGGTGAGGATAACAGAGGAAACAGTACAGGCTTTTGAGAAAGAACACATTGAGCGAGTCAGGAAGATAGCTCCAGAGTGTACACTGCTTTTGAAAAAGGACGGAAATTTGCCGTTATCTGCACCTTGCAAGGTGGCATTATATGGGAGCGGTGTCCGGAAGACAATGAAAGGTGGGACAGGGTCGGGAGATGTAAATGTCCGTCATTTTGTGACAATAGAGGAAGGAATGGAAAAAGCCGGATTTGAGGTTACATCAAAAAAATGGCTGGATGATTATGACAAGCTTCTTGCAAGGAAACGGATAGAATTTGTAGAGCAAGTAAAGCTTGAGGCAAAACAGATGGGGATCAATCCGGTAATGTATGGTATGGGAAAAGCCATGCCAGAGCCGGAGTATGCGTTCGCGCTGGATACCGAAGCAGAACTGGCAGTATATGTACTTGCCAGGATTTCCGGGGAAGGTTCTGACCGTTCCATGGTGGCGGGGGATATCGGCCTGTCACAGACAGAGATCAGAGATATCCTTGCATTAAATGAAAAATATGATAAGTTTGTCCTTGTGCTCAATGTGGGCGGGATGGTGGATCTGAATCCTGTAAAGAATGTGAAAAATATCCTTCTGCTTGGGCAGCTTGGAACACCTACGGGGGACGTTTTGGCAGATCTGCTCCTTGGGAAAAGCTACCCTTCCGGAAAACTCGCCATGACATGGGCGCCGATTGGAAAATATGCGTCCACAAAAGGATTTGGCGATATGGACGACACGCCTTACGCAGAGGGTATTTATGTGGGTTACCGTTATTTTGATACAGTCCATGAAAAGCCGGACTTCCCGTTTGGCTATGGCCTGTCCTATACAGAATTTGAGATGGCGGTAAAAGAGACGGCGGCAGATGCGGAGAAAATCACTATAACAATGGAAGTAAAAAATTCCGGGGCATTTGCAGGAAAAGAGGTTGTGCAGGCGTATTACTGTGCACCAAAAGGCAGACTGGATAAACCTTATCAGGAACTGGCGGCATTCGGCAAGACAAGGGAACTGCAGCCGGGCGAGAGTGAAAAGATAACGCTCAGTTTTGGAACGGCAGACATGGCATCATATGATATGGAGCGGGCATCTTATATATTGGAAGCAGGGGAGTATGTGATTCGTGCCGGAAGTTCTTCTGCTGGTACAGTACCCTGTTGTAAGGTTGCATTGGATGAGACAGCAGTGATCAAAAAGGTGAAAAACATCTGTCCGGGATGTGAATTAAAAGATTTTGTCCCGGATACAAGCATGGATGCTGTATCTGGGACTGCAGTCATAGATGTGCCGGTCTATCAGATTAAGGCAAAGGAAATGCCGCAGGAGACTGTGGTCTATGAGGAAATGCCGCGGGAGCTGTCCGGGAATAGATGCACATGGGATGATGTTAAAAGCGGCAAAAACACAATAGATGAATTTGTAGGCTCCTTAGATGAAAAACAGCTTGCATATATCTGTATCGGTATGTTTGAGGATAAAGCGGGGGTGGGTTCTGTTATTGGCGCCGCATCACAATCTGTGGCAGGTGCGGCGGGAGAAACCAGCCAGCGGCTAAAAGATTTAGGCGTGCCGACCCTGGTGATGGCTGATGGGCCTGCCGGGCTGCGGCTCTGTACACAGTATAAGATAGTGGATGGGAAAGTGAAAGGTATGGACAGCGTGCTCACGGGTTTCATGGAGTATTTGGAACCGGAGCAGCTAGAGCAGATGGCTGCGATGGCGGCAAAGCCAAGCGAGGATGAACTGGCCGCACCGATGCATTATACCTATTGTACTGCAATTCCGATCGGAACGGCCTTGGCACAGTCCTTTAGTGAAAAAGTATGCCGGATGTGCGGTGATATCGTGGGGGATGAGATGGAGAAATTCGGCATTAACCTCTGGCTTGCACCGGCCATGAATATTCAGCGCTCGCCGCTCTGTGGACGGAATTTTGAATATTATTCGGAAGATCCATTAGTGAGTGGTGTGTTGGCGGCAGCAGTCACGGAGGGTGTCCAGTCACATAAAGGGTGCGGTGTCACGGTCAAGCATTTTGCCCTGAACAATCAGGAGACAAACCGCATGGCTTCCAATAGTATTGCCAGTGAGAGGGCAATCCGTGAAATTTATATGAGGGGATTTGAGATTTGTGTGCAAAGGGCACAGCCCTATGCAGTCATGAGCTCCTATAATCTGGTAAATGGTGAACATACCTGCAACAGCAAGGATATTCAGACTTATGCGCTCAGGAATGAGTGGGGATATCAGGGCGTGGTAATGACAGACTGGTATGCAACGAATGATATGATGACGGGCGGAAACCAGAGGGAGGATAAACATCCGGCAGGCTCGTCGGCAGGCTGTATCCATGCGGGGAATGACATTGTCATGCCGGGTACGCAGGCAGACTTTGATGATATGATGGATGCTCTTTCTGGCAAATATCACAAATATTCGATTACGAAAGCGGAACTACAGGTGACAGCGAAGCGGGTGTTGGAAACGGTGCTGAAGCTGGCATAGAAACCTTAAAAGTGCTGGATATATACTGGCCGGAAAGGAGCAGAAAGAAAATGGAAGTAAAAAATATTGTGTTAAATGCGGAACGAAATGTAAAGTTGACTGCATATTTACAGGAAGTGGAAGGTGAATTTGCAGGGATCGGCAGACGCCCGGCAATTATGATCCTGCCGGGCGGGGGGTATTCCATGTGTTCTGACAGGGAGGCAGACCCTGTTACTTTTCCTTATTTGAAAGCGGGTTATCAGGCATTTATTCTGCGTTATTCTGTGGGAAAGCACGCTGTATGGCCGGCTCCTTTGAATGATTATGAGGAGGCGATGGCTATGATCAGGAGAAATGCAGACGAGTGGCATGTACTGGAAGATAAGATAGCTGTCATTGGATTTTCAGCAGGGGGCCATCTGGCCGCATGTGCGGCAACGATGTCTGTCAACCGTCCAAATGCCGCAATCCTTGGCTACCCTGTGATTGAAGGTGAAACTGCAAGGGTATGGCAGGAAACAGCGCCGGATGTGATTGGAGCCGTGGATTATACCACATGCCCCTGCTTTGTATTTGCAACCAGAACAGACAATGTTGTCCCTGTGCAGAATTCCGTACATTTTATTGATGCGTTGGTGAAAAATGAGATTGCATTTGAAAGCCATATTTATTCCAACGGACCACATGGTTTTTCAACATGCGATTCCTCCGTACAAGTGGAATCAGGACAGTTATGTAACCGTGTGCCTCATTGGGTGGGCGACAGTATTGAGTGGCTGAAAGATATTTTTGGAGATTTTGGTCCTGCTGGGATGAAACCACCGCGGTTTGGAAGTAAATTAAATGGAAACCATGATGAGACCTTAAACATCGATTGTACCATAGGGTATCTGATGACAAAACCGTCTGTTGCAGGCATGCTGGAAAATATGTTAAAAACGGGGGAGTCGGCGGAGCAGGATCAAAAGAGCGAGGGGATGGCGAAAGAGATGGATTCATCAACGATGCAGATGTTAGTACGGAATATGACGCTGCGTCAGACGCTTGAATTTGGAAATGTCCCGGAAGAGGCGTTGAAACAGATAGATGATCAGCTACGCAAGATTGGCAATAGGTAGAAGCTATGCAGGTATAGGAAGAAGATTATTTCTGCTAGGCCACGCCCCCCTTTGAGCAGGATGAAGCGGAGATAAGGAAATGCCGTTGCTTGGGTTTTTATCCATGCAGCGGCATGTGTCAAGGCATGCATAAAAATATGTGTACCTGAAGTTTATGATTAACGAAGCGAGAGTAAATCAGAATCAAACTGTTCCAGCTTATTTTCAGAAAGAACGGTCATAAAACTGTTAATTTTCCTCGGGGTCATCTCGGCTGCCGTTTCCCCATCTGCAAATTTTTCCAATACAGGCATATAATTCATACAGATTTTTTTAGAAGATTCATCGGAAAATAATTCCTCCACAGTCCGATCGATATGAAATTTTCCATTTCTGCCATCGTTATATCCATAAAGCGGGAAATCTCCAAATACATCGCGGAGCCATCTTACACTCATAGGCAGCCACTGTGCATAATAAACGTTGCGGTCAGAAGTAAAACCGGCGCAGGTAAGAGAAGTCCCCAGGGAAAGGCCATGCCCTTTTCCACGAAACATATGCAATTCAAAAGGGACTCTGGCTTTTTCCAGTGCACAGGCAAAAGTAAGTAAATGGATTGGCGGAGTGACAGTGTCGCCATGCATTCCAAACAGGAAACAGGCCGGTGTGTTCACATCCACGCTTTCCGGGATATCCGGGCAGTCCATTGCACGCAGGTCACTATGTACAATTCCGGGGTAACCGAGCAGCAAGGCGTCAGGCCTCTGCCTGCAATGGGTTGACACTGCAGCTGCCAGATGTCCGCCGCCTGAAAAACCAATGAGGGCCAGCCTGCCTTCTTTGCAGAGAAGGGATGTACGCTCTGTACGGATAAAATTGATAGCTTCGCAAACATCGTTCATGGAATCCTCAATCACAGCATCCGGATCGTCTGTGACAACTGTATATTTGAGGACAAAAGCCTGATAGCCTTCGGCATAATACGCCATGGCAACAGGTTCCCCCTCGCGGGAACTGCATGTGCGGAAACCGCCGCCGGGAAGGACCAAAATTGCCGGATATTCTTTGATGTTCGGTGTTTCCGGGTCATATTCATGCAGATAGCCTCTTAATACCGCATATTTTCCAAGTTTCTTTTCCATCAGTTTCATAGGGAAATCCTCCTTTTAATTTAGAATCATACTCCACACTGCCAGGCTCGGCAGGGACAGAAGTGTGGAGCAAATTACAAGTTTTGTGCCGAATTCCGGTTCCATATTATATTTTGCAGCCAGAATACTTGTGGTGGCCCCGGCAGGCATGGCGGTCAGAATGACAACCAAACCCCGCACGGTAGAAGACACAGGTAGAAAACCAACCAGGACATATATGAGAAGCGGCATGATGACTAGGCGGTGAATGCAATAGACCCATGCCGTTTTATCAAGGAAAGTTTTCAGCTCCATACTGCTGAGTATCATACCGATGACAAGCATGGAAAATGCCGTGTTGCATGCCCCAAGATAGGAAACCGTACCGGCGATTGGCGCCGGAAAACGCAGCCCGGTTAGTATAAGGAAAAGACCTATGGCACAGGCCAGGATACAGGGATGGAATACCGCTTTTTTCAGGGCGGATTTCGGATCCTTGCTGCCGGAAAAAATGGAAATGCCCTCAGTCCACATCATAATCCGCAGCGGAATCAGGAAGACAGACGCCAAAAGCAGGCCATACGCCCCATAAATTCCTTCTGCAATTGGGTTGCCTAAAAACCCGGCATTAGAACAAATGGTTCCATATTGAAGGCATTTTTTACGCCCCTCCGCTTCTTTCCGGAACATTATTTTACCATATACCACCGAGACAGCCTGCACTGCAATGGACAGAAGCACCACCGCCGCCAGTTCTTCTCCCATCTGGTCCGTAAATTCCATGCAGAAGGCCTTTACAATATTACAAGGCAGGATTACATTGATGACCAAATCTGTGATGCATTTCTGGCTTTCCTGATTTACAAGCTTTATTTTCCTAAGCAGGTAACCTATTCCTACCAACAGGAAGATTGTACATTGGAGATTGACCAGTTCTTTCATGGATACGCCTCCTTTTTTTCTATGGTTGTATTATACATCTGCTTATCATATAATACAAATTAATAATAATAATCATTATATTAGAGAGGATAATAAGGATATGATACAAAATCTGGAATTGTACCGTGCGTTTTATTATACTGCAAGCTTTGGATCGTTTTCGGCTGCCGCGGAAGCTCTATTTATTACACAATCGGCAGTCAGCCAGGCCGTGAAAAAGCTGGAACAGGAATTAGGATGCAGGCTTTTTGAACGAAGCCATTTTCCGGTTCAGCTGACTGCGGACGGAGTCATGCTGATGTCACATGTAAACCGGGCATTTGCGGAATTGCAAAGTGCTGAACAGGAGCTGGAACATCGGAAAGAGCAGCAGGAATGGAAATGGAATATTGGCGCTACGGAAACCGCTTTATATTATGGGATCCCGGAAAAAATTCGGATACTGCAGGCGCACTACCCCAAATTAAAAATAAATCTGTGTGGCTCCAGCACTCCGGAATTGCTTTCCATGCTGCAGAAAGGAACACTGGAAGCCGCATTTCTGATTGTGACTCAGGATATGCTGCGGGAAAAAAAGCTGTCTGGGATGAGCGTAAGACATATTGTAAAAATACAGGACCGGCCTGTGGCGGCCTCAAATTTTGGCCTCCAAACCGGTAAAAAATACAGTTTAGCAGACCTGGCAGGCTACCCGTTCATTTCATTAAATGAGAAAAACAGTGTCCGCCATTTGCTTTCCAAATGGTTTTTACAAAATGGTTTTGTTTTTGAACCACAGATAACAGTAAGCAGTACTGCGGAGGCTCTGAAAATGGTTGAGTGCGGACTGGGAATAGGGATTCTACCTGAACAGATCATTGGGCAAAAAGAACGGAGCGGGGAGCTATTCGTACCTGAATTTGAAACTCTTCCTGAACCGCGGGAACTCATTCTGGTCATGAGGCAGGGAACACAGCAGCCTCTTAGCCAACTGTTCTCAGAACAACTGTAAAAAAGGATTAGGCAGACGCATCAACTTGGAACAAGGAAGAGCTGGTTACGTGCTTTCAGTTCCCCGGTCACTGCGATGCGTTTTAACAAACATACTTTAATCCTTATCCAAAGAATTTCTGTACTCTTTTGGCGTAATACCAATTCGAGATTTGAATAAATGACGAAAATAATTTTCATTTTCTATTCCTACCATAGCGCCGATTTTGTTTGAAGGCAGTGTCGTATTTAGGAGAAGCTGCTTAGCGTTTTTCTGGAGAAAAAGAAGATTGGGACAGAAAAGAAAAACAGAGTATTATTTGAAACCTCCCATGTTCCCGGAAAGCTGGAGGCGGTCATCTATAACAACGGAATCGAAACAGGGAGAGATTCTATACAGACGGCAGATTTTCCGTTCATTCTAAAGGCAGATGCGGAGAATCCGGTGGTTCATTCTGACGAGAGTGATATTGCCTTGATTGAGGTGACGCTGCTTGATAAAGACGGGATTCTGAATCTAACTACGAAGTTTTATTGCGAACATATTTCCATACGGACAGTGAAAAGAATGTAAATCTGGTCGATGAGCTGGTTCGTTGAGTTCCTGCCACCTTATCGACCACCTTATTTTTTATTACTTTAGAGTAATCTTAAAAAATATAAAAGCCTCAGAAATCTTGGATTTCCAGGCTTTTTGAGAGGCGCAGACCGGATTTGAACCGGTGAATCAGGGTGTTGCAGACCCACGCCTTACCACTTGGCTACTGCGCCTTACTAAATAATATGCAATTGTATATCAAATATGCATCAATGACTCCGACGGGAATCGAACCCGTGTTACCGCCGTGAAAGGGCGATGTCTTAACCGCTTGACCACGGAGCCTTAATCATAAACAACCGCCGCCTTCATGGTGACCGATAACTATACTAGCACATAATCAATCGTTTTGCAAGCATTTATTTTATAAATTTTGATTTTGCTGTTTTTTTCTGATATAATAGGTATTGCGCTGAAGCGCAAGCAGGTCATCAATTTCCTGACGGAAATTGGTGACAAAAAATAATGAATTGCGCCGATGCGCAAGCAGACTATTTCATATTTATGATACGGGGAGGGACAACATGCAGAGGATATTGATTGTGGAGGACGATGCGGAAAATAACCAGATCATCCGGGATTATCTGGAAGGGCACGGATATTCCTGCGCACAGGCCTATTCCGGCAGCGAGGGGAAGCTTCTGTTTTCTATGGAAGACTTTGATCTGGTGCTCCTGGATCTGATGCTTCCCGGGATTCCGGGGGAGGAGCTGGTCTCCCTGCTTTCCAAAACCGTTCCGGTCATCGTACTGTCCGCGAAGAGCGGACTGGACAGCAAGGTAGATGTGCTGTCTGCCGGGGCAGAGGATTATATCTGCAAGCCCTTTGACCTGCCGGAGCTTCTCGTGCGGATCCAGATCCGCCTGCGCAGCCGGAACCGGGAAGGCATAGAAGCGGGAGCAGCGGCAGGGAAGCAAGGGGAAAAGATGTCCGGGGAGGAAGGTGCGGAATATGGGCAGCACGTTTACAACTATCGGGGCTGGACGCTGAACCCGGATACCTGGGAAATGACGGCAGAGGGGCAGCAGGTGGAGCTGACCAGGCATGAATTTCTGATCATGGAGCTGCTGATCCGCAATCCACGGCGTGTTTTTACCAAGCAGATGATCTATGAATACGCGTGGGGGGAGGAGTATCTTGCCGAGGACAAGACGATCAACGTACATATCAGCAATATCCGTTCCAAATTGAAAAAGAGCGGTACGGATTCTTACATCCAGACGGTGTGGGGAATGGGCTTTAAACTTTCTTAAACTTTTCTGAGCACTTTTTAAAACCCAGGGGATTATACTTGCTTTTGTAAAGGCAATGACATACCTGCGGAGCTCTTGACAACTGCCGGGAATTGCGGCATGCAATGGAAGAGACTCAGGAATCAGTATAACGGAAGGGAGAAGCTGTGATGAAGGAACAGGAAAAGGGGCTGGCCGTGGAAGCGGTCTGCCTGACAAAAATGTATCAGAAAAAGGCCGCGGTGAACCGGCTTGACATGTCTGTACGGGAAGGAGAAATCTACGGATTTATTGGTAAAAACGGGGCCGGAAAATCGACCACCATGAAAATGCTCTGCGGGCTTGCAAGGCCCACGGAAGGAGAAATCCGCCTTTTCGGGAAGCCGGTCAGCAATCCGGCAGTCCGCAGGCGGATGGGCGTGCTGATCGAGACGCCGGGGCTGTACCCGAATCTGACAGCAAGGCAGAATGCGGTAATGAAGGCAAGATGTATGGGCCTTGTGGATGAAAGGAGCGTGGATGAAGCAATGCTTCTGGCAGGACTTGCGGACACGGGGAAAAAGAAGGTAAAGCATTTTTCCATGGGGATGAGGCAGAGGCTGGGAGTTGCGCTGGCATTGATTGGAAATCCGGATCTTCTGGTGCTGGACGAACCCATCAACGGTCTGGATCCGGAGGGGATCCGTGAACTGCGTCAGCTCATGCTGAGGCTCCATGAGACAGGAAAAACCATTTTGATCAGTTCTCATATTCTGGGAGAATTGAGCAAGATTTCCACCGCTTACGGGATCATCAAGGACGGAGAAATGATCGAACAGATCACCAGTGAGGCTTTGGAAGAAAAATGCATGGACTATTTCCAGATTGAGGTGGATGATGTCAGCCGGGCCCTGGTGCTGATCCGGGAGGCATTTCCGAAGGCTCGGGCAGAGGTGTCAGACAGCCGTGTGTTACGCGTCTATGGGTTGTCGGAAGGTGCGGGGCTGATCCGGCTCCTGGTAGAAAAACAGATTCAGGTATATGCTTCAGGTTTCCACCATATGGACCTGGAGGAATATTTTTTAAGCCGTATGGAAGGGGGAAGGGCAGATGTTTAATTTACTTCGTATGGACCTGTACAGGATGAAACGGAGCAGATCGGTGTATGTCTGCCTGGGCCTGCTGCTCCTGGCCTCTGTCGCCTGCTATGCTATGATTTGGCTGCTTGCCACGCCGCAGGGACAGGAGACGGCGATCCGCATTGGGATGCTCACGGCAGAAGAGACACAGCAATATCAGAGCATGCTGGACGGCGTGGATACACTGGAGATGTTACGGGAGATCGCACTGGACGGCGGGGCGTATTGTGCGATATTCGGTATCTGTGTGATTCTGTTTGTATGCATGGATCATCAGAGCGGCTTTGTGAAAAATATTTTGGCGCTCTATCAGAACCGCTGGGTATATGTGGGCAGTAAGCTCCTTGCGGCAGCAATTCTGAATCTGTTGTATCTGATTTTGAACTATCTGTTTGTATTGCTTCTGAATATCCTGTTTGGAAGAATGCTTCCCTGGGCGCCCCTCGGGAATGTGTTGTTTTATATGGCCTGGATATGGCTTTTGACCACGGCATTTGCAGCTATGATGCTCCTGGTCTGCGTGTGTACCAGAAGTGCGGCAGCAGGGGTGTTCACGGCGCTGCTGGTAGGAAGTGGGGTGGTTGCGGAGTTCCTGCATTGGATCCTCACCACGTTCCATCTGGGAGACTGGATGAAATACAGCATTTATATGACGCTCGGTACGGGGCCGTCTGAGTATACGTCCTGGCAGGATCTGAAGGTGTTCGCCGTAGGCGCGGGATTCCTGCTCCTGTACTCTCTGTTTGCAGGAATCGTGCTAAAAGAGCGGGACATCTGACCGGGTCCGCCTGTAACGATCTGTGAAGGGAGGAGTTTTGTTATGATCGCGGCACTGATAATATTCATGATCCTGTGCGCATGGCTTCTGGTGCAGTATATCCGCAGTATCCTGGAGCTTCGTTCGATCTGCGGTCAGCTGGAGGAAATGGAACGGGGAAGCCATATGGAGCTGGGAGTGCACAGCCGCCGGAGCGAGGTGCTGAAGCTGTGCAGAACCTTAAACAGGCTGCAGAGAAAGCAGGAGCAGGATCGGATTCTATATGAAAAGGCAGAAAAACAGCTCAAGCAGAATATTACCGCCCTGGCCCATGATATCCGGACTCCCCTTGCCGGAGCTTCCGGTTATGTACAGCTTGCCGGGGAGTGCAGGGAGGAGGACAGGAGGGCATATTATCTGCAGGCTGCACAGGGCAGGCTGAAAGAGCTTGGGGACATGCTGGAGGAGCTTTTTCTGTTTACAAAGCTGACCGGCGGCGAGTTTGAACTGTCGGTTCGGGAACTGCAGGTGCTTCCCCTGCTCAGCGGCTGTCTGGTGGGGATGTATCAGCAGTTCGAGGAAAAGGGGATGGTTCCGGAAGTTCTGTTTGCATCGGAGGAACTCCGTGTATGGGCGGATGAAGAATGTCTGAGACGCATTTTCCATAACCTGATCCAAAATGCCCTGTTGCACGGTACGGGAAATCTCGTGATCACACAAAATGGCCGACGCCTGGTTTTCGAAAATTCCGTATCGGAAACCAGCAGGCCGGATCCAAAACAGATTTTTGAACGGTTTTATAAGGCAGATTCAGCCCGGAGGAAAGGATCCTCCGGGCTTGGGCTGTTTATTGTAAAAGAACTGATGGAAAAAATGGACGGGAGCGCAGCGGCGGAGCTGGAGGAGGAAAAACTGCGCATCATACTGGAATTCTCGAAATAATTTGTGGCTGAAAAAGGATTAAGTGTATTTGAGTCTGGACATTTTTCTTTGGTATGGTATAATATAAACGGGTTTTTATATGAATGGACAGATGACCCTAAAGTATTTATTTTTCAGGGCGATATTACATACGCGAGACTGACATGTCAGAAATCATGGTTATGGAGGATGATTGATTTATGAATGAGAAAAGTAAAAATAAAGAAAGGATTTTGATCGTCGATGATTCTGAGATGAATCGCATGATCCTGGCGGATATGCTGGAGGATCAGTATGAGATTTTAGAAGCGGCGGACGGCGCGCAGGGAATTTCAATCCTGCAGCAGATGAGTTCTCAGATTTCACTGGTCCTTCTGGACATTGTGATGCCTGAGATGGACGGATTCGAAGTCCTGGCGGTCATGAATCAAAAGAAGTGGATCGAAGATGTGCCTGTGATCATGATTTCTGCAGAGAGTATGCCCTCCTACGTGCAGAGGGCTTATGAGCTGGGCGTTACGGATTATATCAGCCGCCCGTTTGATTCGCTTGTTGTACAGCGAAGGGTGATCAATACCATCATGCTTTACGCAAAGCAGAGAAAGCTCATTAAGATGGTCACAAACCAGATGTATGAGAAAGAGAAGAATGCCAGCCTTATGGTTACGATCCTGAGCCATATCGTGGAATTCCGTAATGGAGAAAGCGGCCTTCACGTGCTGCATATCCAGACGATCACGGAGCTTCTGCTGAAAAGCCTGCTTGGGAAAACGGACAAATATCAGCTTTCCCACGAGGATATCAATATGATCACCATGGCCTCCGCGCTGCATGATATCGGTAAGATCGCGATTCCTTCCGAAGTCCTGAACAAGCCGGGGCGGTTTACGGCGGAGGAGTATGAGGTGATGAAGACCCACTCCGCAGTGGGGGCTTCCATGCTGAAAGACCTGCCGTTCCATCAGGATGAGCTGCTGGTCAAGGTGGCTTACCAGATCTGCCGGTGGCATCATGAGCGGTACGATGGCCGGGGATACCCGGACGGCCTGAAAGGGGAGGAGATCCCGATCAGCGCCCAGGTTGTTTCCATGGCGGATGTTTACGACGCGCTGACCAGTGAACGGGTGTATAAAAAGGCATTTTCACACGAGACGGCCCTGCAGATGATCCAGGATGGAGAATGCGGTACGTTCAATCCGCTTCTGATAGAGTGTCTGCTGGATGTGGCGGACAGCCTTCTGGAGGAGATGAAGGCAGCTTCTCTAACCAGCAAAAATGAGAAGGAGATGCGCAGCATTGTAGATGAGATCCTGCATCATGAAGAACTGGATGATTCCACCAGTGCGCTGCAATATCTGGAAGAGGAGAGAATGAAGTATCAGTTCTATGCGTCCATCTCGAGGGAGATCCAGTTTGAATATACGGTTTCGCCGTCCGTGCTCACTCTGACGGAGTGGAGCGCGCAGTGCCTGGGGCTTGACGAGATCACGATGGATCCGCTTAAGAAAGAAAAGGTTCTGGAATTGATGAGCAGCCAGGACCGGCAGAACCTTCAGAAGCTTCTTCACAGCGCGACACCGGAAGAGCCGGATGTGCGTTATAAATGTAAGACAAGTGTGGATGGAAAGGTGCGGACCCGCGAGATCGTCTGCCGTTCGATCTGGTCAGACGATGAAAAGCCGCAGTATCTCGGCGTGATCGGTAAGGTACTCGCTGACCAGGACGAATAACAGCTTTGACAAAATCGGATGGAAGAGGAAGTTTTTACATAAAAGGATTTTTTTAACAATCAGTTTTTTGGAAGGAGTTATAATAGAAATGACAGTAAAAGAATGTTATGAACAGATCAATGGAGACTACGAAGGCGTGTTCGGACGCTTCCGCGGAGATGAGAGGATCAAAAAGTTTGCGTTAAAGTTTCTTGCCGACGGAAGCTATGACAGTCTGTGCAGGACTCTGGAGGCCAAAGACTACAGCGAGGCGTTCCGCGCTGCGCATACATTGAAGGGGGTCTGCCAGAACCTGGGATTTACCGGACTGTATATGGCCAGCGAGACATTGACGGAGTTGCTGCGCAGCCATCCGGAGGATTATACCCCTTCTATGCTGGACGAGGTGAAAGCAGAATATGATAAGACATTCGCGGCAGTTCAGAAATTACAGGCAGAATAAAGAGGAATAGTCTATGTACCAAAAAACGAAAAAGAAGCTGTGGGTTAGTTTCTTGTGCCTGATCGTGATCTGTATTGTTATATTTGCATGGATGTACCGGTTCCTGGGTGAAAAAAATGAACAGACAGTCAACGAGATCGGAATGATCTACATGTCTGAGATGAACAGGCAGCTGGAACAGAAGTATTCCACGATCATTGATCTGCGGAAGTCGCAGGTGGAAGGAATCCTGAAGCGTACGTCTCCGGAAACTGTCAGCTACGATGAGCAGATGCTGGAGGAGATGCGCCTCAATGCCAGTGTCCGTAATGCGGTGTATATGGGATTTTATGCGGAAAACGGTGTGAATGAGGTGATCTACGGAGAGCCTGTGGAGTTGGTGAATGCGGAGGAATTCCAGAGATTTCTGAATGGGGAGATTCAGATCACCTCCTGTCTGTCCGCAGATGGGGAAAAGATGCTCATCCTGGGAGTGGAAGCGGCATATCCGATGAAAGACGGGGGGAAAAGTGAGCTTCTGGTTGTGGGATTCAGTATGGAAGATCTGGAAAAAGCACTCGTAACACAGGAAGAGAATGCGCTGGTATATACGCATATCATTGAGGAAGACGGGAGCTTTGTCGTAAGAAACGGATATGACGGATGGACAAACTATTACGACTACATTCAGGACAACATCGGGGAATTCAATGGGAAGACACCGGATTCATATGTATCGGAGCTTCAGGATTCCGTCGGCAGAAATGAATCATTTTCGGAACTGGTGGTTGTCGGGGAGAGCCACAGGCATCTGTATTGTATGCCCCTTCCCGGTTCCGGCTGGTATCTGGTGAGTGTCATGCCATATGACGCGCTGGACAAGATCATAAGCAGTCTGGGTGAGCAGCGCATCGGGCTTGTATTGGGAGCCTGCGGTGCACTGATATTCGTAGTGCTGATCGTTTTCGCGGTCTATCTGCGTGTGATCCATCAGCAGATGGAAGAACTGGACAGGGCAAGGAAGGACGCGATCCATGCGAATCGGGCAAAGAGCGAGTTCCTGTCTAACATGAGCCATGATATCCGGACCCCGATGAACGGGATCGTAGGGATGACGGCCATTGCCATGGCGAATATCCATGATCCGGTTCGGGTTCAGGACTGTCTGAAGAAGGTCACACTATCCAGCAAGCATCTGCTCGGGCTGATCAATGATGTGCTGGATATGTCGAAGATCGAGGACGGCAAGCTGACTCTGAATATGGATGCGCTTTCCCTGCGCGATACGATGGACAGCATTGTAAATATCGTGCAGCCTCAGATTCAAAGTAAGAAGCAGCACTTTGATATTTTTGTACAGAAGATACAGACGGAAGATGTATACTGTGACGGCGTGCGCCTGAATCAGGTGCTTCTCAATCTCCTGTCGAACGCGATCAAGTTTACGCCTGAGGACGGCAGGATCAATATCTACCTTTCCCAGGAGGATTCTCCGTCAGGAAAGGGATACATCAGATGCCATTTCCGGGTAAAGGATACCGGTATCGGAATGTCGCCGGAGTTTGTGGAAAAGGTTTTTGACAGCTTTACCAGAGACGAGGAGCAGGTGCGCAAGATTGAGGGAACCGGTCTTGGAATGGCGATCACGAAATGCATTGTAGAGGCGATGAAGGGAACCATTGAGGTTCAGAGCGAGCAGAACCGTGGGACGGAATTCCATGTGACGCTGGATCTGGAGAAGGCGGAGACCCGGGTGGAGGATATGCTGCTCCCCAACTGGAATATGCTGGTTGTGGATAATAACGAAGACCTCTGCGAGAGTGCAGTACATGCTCTCGGTGAGATCGGGGTCAATGCGGAATGGTCTGTGGACGGCAGACAGGCGCTTCAGATGGTGGGGGACCGTCATGCCAGACATGACGATTATCAGGTCATCCTTCTGGATTGGAGGATGCCGGGAATGGACGGGCTGCAGATGACCCGTGAGATCCGCAAGATCGTGGGTGATGAGATTCCGATCCTGATCGTATCGGCATATGACTGGAGCGATATCGAGGAAGAAGCGCTTGCGGCAGGGGCACATGGATTCATTTCCAAGCCGCTGTTCAAGTCGAACCTGTATGTCGGTCTCAGTAAATTTGCTGGAGAGGCCTCCGCGCCGGAAGAGAAGACCGATGATATCCATGACTTTACAGGAAAGCGTATCCTTCTTGCGGAGGATAATGACCTGAACTGGGAAATCGCGGAGGATCTTCTGCTGGAGGTTGGATTTAAAGTAAACAGGGCGGAGAACGGGCAGATCTGTGTGGAGATGTTCGAACAGTCGGAGGTTGGAGAATACGATGTCATCCTGATGGACATCCGGATGCCGGTGATGAATGGATACGAAGCGGCAAGAGCGATCCGTGCTCTGGACCGTCCGGATGTAAACCTGCCGATCATCGCAATGACGGCGGATGCGTTTTCGGATGATGTGCAGCATTGTCTGGACAGCGGTATGAATGCGCATATTGCAAAGCCGATCGACATGGACAAGCTGCTCGTCCAGCTGGAAAAGTATATAGAGAGGGACGGATCTGCACAGTAAGACGGACGGCGATATACGGAGCGGCAGATAAAATCTGACGCTCAATATCATATGGAATAAGAAAGAGTTTCGCAAGCGGAACTCTTTCTGTATACCTACGTATGCAGAAAAGTTGCCAGTGGCAGGTTTTTTGTATGCCGTCCCTGTTGATAGGAAATAAGAAAGGGAGACCTGCATTTATGGAGATGGTACAGGCACGGGAGCTGATCTATGAATATGAAAAGCGTGACGATGAAGGCAATGTCATCGGCATGAACCGCGCGGTGGACGGGATAGATATCGACATCAGCCCGGGACAGTTTGCGGCAATCTTAGGGCACAACGGTTCAGGAAAGTCCACGCTTGCCAAGCACATGAACGCGATTCTTGTGCCTACCGGCGGAACCATGTGGGTAAACGGAAGGGATACGAAGGATCCGCGGGAGCTGATGCAGGTGCGTCAGTCGGCGGGAATGGTGTTCCAGAATCCGGATAACCAGATCATCGGTACGGTGGTGGAGGAGGATGTAGGATTTGGGCCTGAGAACCTTGGAGTTCCCACAGATGAGATCTGGAAGCGGGTGGAGGACAGCCTGAGAGCGGTAGGGATGCTGGAATACCGGACACATTCTCCCAACAAGCTATCCGGCGGGCAGAAGCAGCGGGTGGCCATTGCCGGGGTGATCGCCATGGAGCCCCAGTGCATCGTATTGGATGAGCCGACCGCGATGCTGGATCCAAACGGAAGGAAGGAAGTCATCCGTACCGTGCAGGAGCTCAGAAGGCGCCGGCATGTGACGGTGATCCTGATCACCCATTATATGGAAGAGGTCATTGACGCGGATCAGGTGTATGTGATGGACAGCGGCCATATTGTGATGAAAGGAACGCCAAGGGAGATCTTCAGCCGGGTGGAGGAATTGAAGAAATACCGTCTGGATGTGCCTCAGGCAACCATGCTGGCGGAGGAACTTCGGAAACGGGGGCTTCCGATTCCCAGAGGGATCCTTCGGAAGGAAGAGCTGGTGGAAGCAATTGCGGGCCTTACGCGATACGGCCGGCAGTAAAAAAGGCAGGCTTTCTGTAGGAAGCTTGTAAACAGGGGGATATGATGTCGATTCGATTGGAGCATATCAATTATATATACAGTGAAGGTACTGCCTATGAAAAGCACGCATTAAAGGATGTGTCTCTGGAGATCCCGCAGGGGCAGTTCGTGGGCGTGATCGGGCATACCGGTTCCGGGAAGTCCACGCTGATCCAGCATTTGAACGGATTGATCCGGGCTTCCTCGGGAGCACTCTATTATGAAGAGAAAAATATCTATGACAGCGGATATCCGATGAAGGAGCTGCGCAGCCAGGTAGGGCTGGTATTCCAGTATCCGGAGCATCAGCTGTTTGAGGTGGATGTATTTACGGACGTTTGCTTCGGTCCGAAGAATCAGGGACTCTCTGCACAGGAATGTGAAGAGCGGGCGCGGGAAGCGCTGGAGCTGGTCGGATTTCCGGAAAAGTATTACCGGCAGTCGCCCTTTGAACTGTCCGGCGGACAGAAGCGGCGCGCGGCTATTGCCGGGGTACTGGCAATGCGCCCCAAGGTTCTGGTGCTGGATGAGCCGACGGCGGGTCTGGATCCGAAGGGGCGGGACGATATCCTGGATCAGGTGGCGCACCTCCATGCACAGACGGGAATGACGGTGATCCTGGTATCCCACAGTATGGAGGACATTGCAAGGTATGTGGAGCGGATCATTGTGATGAATCATGGGCAGAAGATGCTGGATGATACGCCGAAAAATGTGTTTTCTCATTACAGAGAACTGGAGCAGGTGGGGCTGGCGGCACCCCAGGTTACGTATATCATGCACGACTTAAAAGAAAAGGGGCTTGACGTAAGAACCGATGCCACGACGGTGGAAGAGGCGGCGGATGAAATCGTGCGGGCTCTGCGCAGCTGACGTACTCTTGCACCTTCTAACGCAACCGTACAGGTGGAATATTTTTCAACTGTACGGTTAGATGATCTTTAGATCATCTAACCTGCGCATCCATTCGCAAAATCCGTGCTATCGCACTTTTGCGTCTGCTAAAGCAGCCGCATTTTGCTCATTCATGCGTAGGCTGCTAATCCAAAATATCAGTTTTATTGCAATAAATTGCATAAAACTGATATTTCGGATTGCAACCGTACAGTTGGAAAATATTTGAGAATGAAAAAGGAGTTTCCATGATCAGAGATATTACAATCGGGCAGTATTATCCTGCAAAAAGCTGTATACACCGGCTGGATCCCCGGGTGAAGATCGTCTGTACACTGCTGTTCCTGGTTTCCCTGTTCGTGCAGAACAGTGTGCTGGGATACGGCATTGCGACGTTGTTTCTGGCAATGGTCATCAAGACCAGCAGAGTGCCCTTGAAATTCATTGTGAAAGGGCTGAAAGCGATCGTAGTGCTGCTTTTATTTACCGTGTGCATGAACCTGTTTCTGACCAGGGGCGGAAAGGAACTGGTTCATTTCTGGATCTTCCATATCACGGAGAACGGCCTGCGGACATCTGTATTTATGGCGGTGCGCCTGATCTATCTGATCATGGGCTCGTCGATCATGACATTTACCACAACACCCAACGGCCTGACAGACGGGATCGAAAGCCTGCTGCGTCCGCTGAACCGGTTCCGGGTTCCGGTGCACGAGGTGGCGATGATGATGTCCATTGCCCTGCGTTTTATCCCCATCCTGCTGGAAGAGACGGACAAGATCATGAAGGCGCAGATCGCCCGCGGAGCCGACCTGGAAAGCGGAAATATCATACAGAGGACAAAGGCCATGGTGCCGATCCTGATCCCTTTGTTTGTCTCCGCATTCCGGCGGGCCAATGATCTGGCCATGGCGATGGAAGCCCGCTGCTATAACGGGGGGGAGAACCGGACGAAGATGAAGCCTTTGATCTATAAGACAAGGGATTACATGGCATATCTGATCACGGCGTTCTACATGGCAGCAGTATTCGTGCTGGGGAGACTTGTACCCTTCCATTTGTGGATATTCTGAGAACCGGATTCATCTGCCGTGAGTATAAAATATGGAGGTTTTTATGAAGCGGATTAGGATCATCGCTGCATATGACGGCACGGGCTACTGCGGCTGGCAGATACAGCCCAACGGGATTACGGTGGAAGAGGTACTCAACCGTGAACTGTCCAGGCTCCTGGGAGAGAATATCCGGATCATCGGTGCGAGCCGTACCGATTCCGGAGTCCACGCCCTGGGAAATGTAGCGGTTTTTGACACAGAGACGCGGATCCCTCCGGAGCGCATTTCCTATGCATTGAACCAGCGGCTTCCGGAGGATATCGTGATCGTCCGGTCGGAGGAGGTGCCTGCGGACTGGCATCCGAGATACTGCAGCAGCATCAAGACTTATGAATATCATATCTTCAATGCCGATGTACCGGATCCCACCAGACGCCGGAATACGTATTTTGTGTCTTATCCCCTGAATCTGGAGGATATGCGCCGGGCGGCAGGATACCTTACGGGAACCCATGATTTTGCCAGCTTCTGCAATATCAAGACCAGCGTGGAGGATACGGTGAGAACGATTTATGAGCTGGAGATCTCCGGGCAGGAGATATGCAGGGCAGAAAGCGGATGGGACGGAAGGGAGCTTACGGTGCGGATCCGTGGAAATGGATTTCTCTATAATATGGTGCGTATCATCGTGGGCACGCTCCTGCGGGTCGGGCGCGGGTTCTATACGCCGGAACAGGTGAAGGATATCCTGGAAGCAAAAAACCGTCAGGCGGCAGGAGTAACGGCACCTCCCCAGGGATTGGTGCTGGTGGGGATTGAATATTTGTAATCTCCGTGACTGTTCAGGACAGCGGCAGATGGATCTGTGGCCTTTCGTTCTGAACAGCGATTGATTTCTATAGAATGTATGGATCAGGAGTATTTGCTGTACGGCAGTCATCAGTCAGGGTGACTGCCTTTTTATTATTCTATGGAAAATCCCTCCGAGTTTTCTTATGAAATAAAGGCTTTTCTTGCATCTCATTTATAATGCATCGTTTTTATATTGTAAAAATGCACAAAAAAACGCTGGTTAATGATGGAAAACAGGTGCATATTTGTTGCATTTGCCGTATTTTGAAAATACCGCAAAATCAGGTCATTCGTCCTTTTTATTTTCAGGCAGGATTCTGTATAATAAATAAAAAGAGGTGAGGCCTATGGATATATTTAATGAGCTGCCGCTCAAAAAGCAGACGTATATGGAAATGCTGTTCCAGAACTGCACGGAGGAAGTCAAGTACTACATGAGGGTCGTGGATGTGGCGGAGAATGAGACACTGATCAAGGCCGGGGAAAGATGCAGCAATATTTACATCATTTTATCCGGAAAGGTGACTGGGATCGAATGGCCCATGAATGAAAGGCCTTACTATTTTAAGGACTACGGGCCCGGAGATTTTTTCGGAGAGATCGAGTACTTTGCGGATCTTACCAATTACCGGATCGGGGTGATCACGGCAACAAAGTGCCGGGTGCTGGTGATCCCGATGGCGCCTTATATGGATTGGCTCTGCAGCGACGTGGACGCGCTGTACCTTCGGACGAAGGAAAATATGAGCAGGCTGATCTCCCAGACGGCGGACGCAAGGAGATATCTGTTCATAGAAGGAAAGGAACGGCTGATGATGCATCTGATCCGGAAATATGAGCAGAAGCAGCCGCTGAAACAGGTGTTGGAGCTGAAAGAAAGCCGGGATCAGCTTTCAGAGGAGATCGGCTTTTCTGTAAAGACACTGAACCGCAATATCAAAAAGCTCAAAGAGATCAGGCTGATCGATATCCAGAAGGGGAAGATCGTGATCACGGAAGAGGGATATCAGGAGATGAAGCGGCATATCGGACAATATATTTATGGTGAGATCTGAAAGCTTAAGACAGAATAAGGAGGGAGAAACGATGTATGTAGGAAAAAAAGTAACCCGTGTGGATGCCTATGACAAGGTGATCGGGCGTACAAGGTACGCGGATGACCTTTGCGACAAGAGCGCTTATATTGCGAAGGTGCTGCATTCCACCATTGCCCATGGAAGGGTGGTGTCCATCGATACCAGCGAAGCGGAAAAGATACCGGGAGTGGTGAAGGTGCTTACCTGCTTTGATGTGAAGGAGAAGCACTATTTCCCCACGGCAGGGCATCCCTGGTCCACGGATCCGGGGCATCAGGATGTGGCGGACCGTCTGGTCCTGACGGAGGAGGTCCGCTTCTACGGAGACGATATCGCCGCGGTGGTGGCGGAGGATGAAGTGTCCGCCGCGCAGGCGATCCGGGCGATCAAGGTGGAATATGAGGAGTATCCGTTTGTCCTGGATGTGCAGGAAGCCATGAAGGACGGGGCACCCCAGATCCATGAGAAGTATCCGAACAATATTTTGAAGCATACGACCATACGCAAAGGAAACTATGAGGAGGCCATCAAAGAGCCGGGGCTGACCAAAGTGGAAGGCTGGTATGAGACGCCGACGGTGCAGCACTGCCACATCGAGAACTTCATCTGCTACGCAGAGATGGAGGGAGAGCGCATCACAGTGGTTGCCTCCACCCAGATCCCGCATATTGTCCGGCGTGTCGTTGGCCAGGCACTGGGCATCGGCTGGGGGCAGGTTCGGATCATCAAGCCTTATATCGGCGGCGGGTTCGGCAATAAGCAGGATATCCTCTATGAGCCGCTCTGTGCATGGCTCTGTATGCAGGTGGGAGGACATCTGGTGAAGCTGGACGTTCCCAGGGAGGACACCTTTGTATCCAACCGGGTGCGCCATTCCATCCGCAGCCATATCATTTCCTGGGTACGGCCGGACGGAACCTATGCGGCACGGAAGCTGGAAGCCTTTTCCGACCAGGGGGCATACGCTTCCCACGGCCACAGCATCGTGGCAAAGGGGGCAGGCGCGTTCCCCCAGCTGTATCCCTGCGACAATGTAGAGGTTGACGCATATACGGTATTTACGAATAAATCCGTGGCAGGAGCCATGCGCGGCTACGGAATCCCGCAGGCTATGTGGGCGGTGGAATGCCATACCGAGGATGTGGCGGCAAAAATGGGGATGGATCCGCTGGAATTTCGGCGGAAGAACCTGATGCCGGTGGGGTATACGGATCCATTTTCCAAAAATGAACTGTATTCCGATACCTTTAACCAGTGCCTTGACAAGGCTATGGAAGCCATTGATTATGAGCGGAAGTTCAAGGAATACCAGAATCAGACCGGAGACATCCGGCGGGGGATCGGCATGTCCGTATTCTGGTACAATACGGCGGTGTGGCCCATTTCCCTGGAGACCTCGTCCTGCCGGATGGTACTGAACCAGGACGGATCCCTGCAGGTGCAGCTTGGAGAGACCGAGATCGGCCAGGGGGCGGACACGGCGTATACGCAGATGACGGCAGATGTGCTGGGCGTGCCGCTGGAAAGTGTCCACGTGGTATCCTGCCAGGATACGGACGTGACACCCTTCGGGACCGGGGCATATGCGTCCAGGCAGACCTATACGGCGGGCTTTGCGATCCGCCAGACCGCGCTGCTTCTGCGGGAGCGGATTTTGAAATACGCGCAGGAACTGACCCGGATGCCCCCTTACAATCTGGATATTGTGGATGGGAATATCGTCCGCACGACAGACGGACGGGAACTGATGACATTAGGGGAACTGGCCACCGAGGCATTGTACAGCCTGACGAACAGCCAGCACCTGTCGGCGGAAAGTACATCCCAGATCAAGTCCAATGCGTATTCCTTCGGATGCACCATGGCGGAAGTGGAAGTGGATATCCCTATGTGCAAGGTAAAGCTTTTGGATATCGTCAATGTGCATGACGCCGGAAAGCTGATCAATCCTGCACTTGCAGAGGCTCAGGTACACGGCGGCATGAGCATGGGAATCGGCTTCGGGATGTCGGAACGGCTGATGTTTGACCCGAAGACAGGACGCGCGCTGAACAACAACCTGCTGGATTATAAGCTTTCCACCTTTATGGATCATCCGCGGCTGAAAGCACTGTTCGTAGAGAATCCGGAGCCTACCAGCGCATTTGGAACAAAGGCTCTTGGAGAGCCGCCGACCTGTTCCGTAGCGCCTGCGATCCGGAACGCGGTGTATCAGGCAACCGGGGTCGGAGTCAATGAGGCACCTGTGAATCCGCATAACCTGTTCCGCAGATTTACGGAGGAAGGCATTTTCGAGAGTGAAGGGAGGTAAAACACTATGTATGATATAAAGGCACTTTACGAGGCAGAAAGTGTGGAGCATGCGGTCCGTCTTCTCATGGAACATCCCGAGGCGCAGATCATTGCGGGCGGAAGC